>DASULD010000022.1:0-6011 GCA_036278355.1 Sphingobium sp. | reverse complement strand
CGGGCGGCGAGAGCCAGCGTATCCGCCTGGCCAGCCAGATTGGCAGCGGCCTCTCGGGCGTGCTCTATGTGCTCGATGAGCCCAGCATCGGCCTGCACCAGCGTGACAACGACATGCTGCTAGTGACCCTCAAGCGCCTGCGTGATCTCGGCAACACGGTCATCGTGGTCGAACATGACGAAGACGCGATCCGCGCCGCCGATCATATCGTCGACATGGGACCGGGCGCGGGCGTGCATGGCGGAGAGATTGTGGCGCAGGGCTCGCTCGCCGACATCCTCGCCGCCACGGGAAGCCTGACCGCCGATTACCTCAACGGCACGCGCGAAATACCCGTGTCGGCCCGGCGGCGCAAGGGCAGCGGCAAGAAGCTCACCGTCCGCAATGCCCGCGCGAACAACCTCGCCGGCGTTACCGCGAGTATTCCGCTCGGCACCTTCACCTGCATCACCGGCGTATCCGGATCGGGCAAGTCGAGCCTCACCATCGATACGCTCTATGCCGCCAGCGCGCGGCACCTCAACGGCGCGCGCATCGTCGCGGGGGCGCATGACCGGATCGAGGGGCTGGAACATCTCGACAAGGTGATCGACATCGATCAATCGCCCATCGGTCGCACGCCGCGATCCAACCCTGCGACCTATACCGGCGCGTTCACGAACATCCGCGACTGGTTCGCGGGCATGCCCGAAAGCCAGGCGCGCGGATACAAACCGGGCCGGTTCAGCTTCAACGTGAAGGGCGGCCGGTGCGAGGCGTGCGCGGGCGACGGCCTCATCAAGATCGAGATGCACTTCCTGCCCGACGTCTATGTGACGTGCGATGAATGTCATGGGTACCGCTACAACCGCGAAACGCTGGAGGTGAAGTTCAAGGGCAAGAGCATCGCCGACGTGCTCGACATGACGGTGGAGGACGCGGTCGAATTCTTCAAGGCGGTGCCGTCGATCCGCGACAAGATGGCGATGCTGGCCGAGGTTGGCCTGGGCTATATCAAGGTGGGGCAGCAGGCGACGACCCTGTCGGGCGGCGAGGCGCAGCGGGTGAAGCTGGCCAAGGAACTCAGCCGCCGCGCGACCGGCAACACGCTCTATATCTTGGATGAGCCCACCACGGGCCTGCATTTTGAGGACGTGCGCAAGTTGTTGGAGGTGCTCCACGCGCTGGTGGAACAAGGCAACAGCGTGGTCGTGATCGAGCATAATCTCGACGTCATAAAGACGGCGGACTGGATCATCGACCTGGGGCCGGAAGGCGGCGTCAAGGGCGGGGAGATCGTGGCGACGGGAACGCCGGAGCAGGTGGTGAAGGAGCCGAGGAGCTATACCGGGCAGTATCTGAGGCCGCTGCTGGAGCGTGCCAAGGCCGAGGCGGCGGAGTGATCTAATCTCACGACAACGGCGAAGGGCGCGCGTGAATTTGCTCGATGAGGCCTGTGCTTTACTGCGCCTTCACCCTGACGCGGATATGAAGTATCGTGAGGGGCGCCGGATCGCCGCGCCGCACGAGATATCAGGAGCCCGGCCCGCCCAGTCATGAGCACCCGCTCGCCCACCTCCCCTGAATTGCGGCATCCCGCATGGGACGAACTCGACCGCACGAAATATCAGGACGAGCGGGAGGCGGTGGCTGCGTTGCTGGCGGCAGAGCCGCTCGACCGGGCGGGGCGCGCCGCCATCATGGCGGAAGCGCGCGCGCTGGTCGGCGCTGCCCGCGCCTCCGTGAAAAAGCAGGGCGTGGTCGAGAGCTTCCTCCAGGAATTTTCGCTCGCGACGCAGGAGGGCCTGGCGCTCATGTGCCTTGCCGAGGCGCTGCTGCGCACGCCCGACGCCGGGACCCGAGACCGTCTGATCGCCGAGAAGGTCGGCAGCGCCGACTGGGAGAAGCATCTGGGCCAATCGGACAGCGTGTTCGTCAATGCCTCGACCTGGGGGCTGATGCTCACGGGCAAGCTGATCGATGTCGATGAAGCACCCCGAAGCGACCTCTCGGGCTGGCTGAAGCGCCTCGCTGGCCGTGTCGGCGAACCCGTGATCCGCAAGGCGGTCGCGACGGCCGTGCAGATCATGGGCGAACAGTTCGTGCTGGGCCGAACCATCGGGGCGGCGCTTGCACGCGCGCGACGAGAAAATTTCCTCTGCTCCTTCGACATGCTGGGGGAGGGCGCGCGCACTGCGGCCGACGCGGAGCGTTACGAAAGCATCTATGCCGACGCGATCGAAACCGTCGGCAGGACGTCGGCGGGCGAAGGGCCGGAACTTGGCCATGGCGTGTCGGTGAAGCTGTCGGCGCTCAGCCCGCGTTACGAGGCCGTGCAGGAAACGCGGGTGTGGGAAGAGCTTTATCCCCGCGCGCTGCGGCTTGCGTCGTTGGCCGCCCGCCATGATCTCAATCTCACCATCGACGCGGAGGAAGCCGACCGGCTGACGATTTCGCTGAAGCTGTTCGACCGGCTGGCGCACGCACCTGAGCTGGAAGGCTGGACGGGCCTCGGCATCGCCGTTCAGGCCTATCAGAAGCGCGGGCCTGCGGTGATAGAGGCGCTGGCCGACCTGGCGCGATCGGCCAAGCGGCGGATCATGGTACGCCTGGTCAAGGGAGCCTATTGGGATAGCGAGATCAAGCGTGCGCAGATCGCCGGGCGGCCGGATTATCCGGTGTTCACGACGAAGGCCGCGACCGACCTTGGCTATCTTGTTTGTGCGAAGGCGCTGATCGCGGCATCCCCACACCTCTATCCGCAGTTCGCGACGCATAATGCGCACACTCTCGCGGCCGTCCGTCATATGGCTCGGGATGCCCGCGTCACCATTGAGCATCAACGGCTGCACGGTATGGGTGAAGCGCTCTACCGCGCCGCCGGGGATCGCTATGGCACGCTCCGCCTGCGCGCCTACGCGCCGGTCGGGGGGCACGAGGAACTATTGCCGTACCTTGTCCGCCGCCTGCTGGAAAACGGCGCCAATACCAGCTTCGTCCATGCGCTGCTCGATGAGGAGGTGCCGGCCGACACGATAGTCGCGGATCCGATCGCGCAAGTAGAGGCGCGGCCCGACCGCCATCCCCGCATCCCGCCGCCCGCGGACATTTTCGGTGCGTCGCGCAAGAATCCGCTCGGTCGGGACTACGGCATGGCGCACACGCGAGCGGCAGCCGCCGATGCATGGCGCACCATCTCAGGCGAGCGCTTCACAGCCGGTCCGATCATCGGCGGCGTGCTGCGCAACGAAGGCGCGGAGAGTCCCGTGCTCTCCCCCGGCGATAGCGGCGAGCTTGGCTCTGTGTTCAACGCCGATGCCGCCGGGGTCGAGGATGCGGTAGCGGCGGCGAGGGCCGCGCAGCCGAACTGGGATGCGGCTGGCGGCCCGGCACGGGCGAAGGTCCTCCGCGCAATGGCCGACGCGCTCGAAGGGGAGATGGACAGGCTGGTCGCGCTGCTTGCCCGGGAGGCTGGCAGAACGCTGAACGACGGCGTGGCGGAGGTGCGCGAGGCCGTCGACTTCTGCCGCTATTATGCCGGGCTCGCCGAAAGGCAATTCGCGGCGCCGGAGGCACTGACGGGCCCGGTCGGGGAAACGAACCAGCTCGAATTGCGGGGGCGCGGCGTGTTCGCCTGCATCTCGCCGTGGAATTTCCCGCTCGCCATCTTCACCGGTCAGATCGTTGCGGCCCTTGCGGCTGGCAATGCCGTCATCGCCAAGCCTGCGGAACAGACCCCCCTGATCGCGGCCCAAGCCGTGCGCCTGTTTTTTGAAGCAGGACTCGAGCCCGGCCTGCTGGCACTGTTGCCGGGGGAGGGAGGGGAATTGGGTCCGCTGATTACCGCGCATCCCGGCATCGATGGCGTCGCCTTCACCGGGGGAACCGATACCGCGGCCAGCATCAACCGTGCGCTTGCCGCGCGGCCCGGCCCGATCATTCCGTTCATTGCCGAGACGGGCGGGCTCAACGCGATGTTCGTCGATACGACAGCCCTTAAAGAACAGGTTGTCGATGACGCGATTCTTTCGGCGTTCGGCTCCGCCGGTCAGCGCTGTTCGGCGTTGCGCGTGCTGTTCCTGCCCCATGAGACGGC
This sequence comes from Sphingobium sp., assembly GCA_036278355.1. GTDB lineage: Bacteria > Pseudomonadota > Alphaproteobacteria > Sphingomonadales > Sphingomonadaceae > Sphingobium. Next base: position 1,936 of record DASULD010000022.1, on the reverse strand, counting down.
CGACATGATGATCGAGGCGCTGATGGGTGCCCTCGATGCGCTGGTTGTCGGCGATCCGTCCGACCCGGCCACCGACGTCGGGCCTGTGATCGATGCAAGGGCACGCGGTGAGTTGGACCGTCATGTCGGGCGGCTCCGGCGGGAGGGGCGTATCCTCCACGTCAAGGATATCGGCGGCCTGCGGGGACAGGGACATTTCTTCGCGCCGGTCATCGCGGAGATTCCTGCTCCGGACTATCTGGAGCGTGAGGTGTTCGGGCCGATCCTGCATATCTTCCGCTATGACCGTGACGCGCTGGGTAATGTTGCACGGACATTCGCGGCGCGCGGATACGGGCTGACGCTTGGTGTCCACAGTCGGGTCGAGGCCTTTGCGCGTGAGGTGCGCGCGCTGGTCCCGGCGGGCAATTGCTATGTCAACCGGTCGATCATCGGCGCGGTTGTCGGCGTACAGCCGTTCGGCGGTGAAGGGCTGTCGGGAACCGGACCCAAGGCGGGCGGACCCCACACGCTGCTGCGCTACGCTACGGAGCGCGCGCTGTCCGTCAACATCACCGCGCAGGGCGGCGATCCGGCGCTCCTGAATCTGGGTTGATCGGTTGGTCTATCCGGTCAAACGCCGGTCATCCCTGCGGTGGAGGCTCCGTCGATCGCATATTCGCCACCGGAGATGAACGCGGCCTCATCCGACGCCAGGAAAGCCACAAGCGCGGCGATCTCCTCCACCCGGCCAAGCCGTCCCATCGGCGACATGGCATTGTAGGCGGCGCGCGCGTCCGCCGGGGACGTCGATTTCTCGATGATCGCGGTGATCATTTCGGTTTCCACCACGCCGGGCAGGATAGCGTTGCAACGGATGGGCGTACCCTCGGTCGCGCAGTGGATCGCGATGGATTTCGCCATCGCCAGCACGGCCGCCTTGGTGACGGAATAGGCCATATAGTTGCCCATCACCTTGTTGGCGGACATCGAGGCGTTGATTATGATGGAGCCGCCGGGGCCTCCGGGATTGGCGCGCATCAAAGCGACCGCCGTTTTCGCGGTGAGCATGGCGCCGGTCTGGTTTACCCCGATGATGCCGTTCCATCCGTCGAGCGTGATCGTTTCGACGCTGCCATCACCGGACTCGGTTCCTGCGTTGGCGAACGCGATGTCGAGCCGACCGAAATCGGACTGGATGCGCGCGCGTACGCGGCCCCAGTCTTCCTCGCTCTGGACCCGCGCGCTGATGAATGCGGCGCCGGTCTCGTCGCAGAGAGAACTGGCGGCGTCTTCGTTCGATCCCGTAAACAAGACCTGCGCACCATCCCGTGTCAGCCGTTGCACCGTCGCGCGCCCGATACCGGACGTGCCACCCGTAACGAGTGCAACCTTGCCCGACAGGTCAGTCATTCTCATTCTCCCGCTGTTCCCGGGCGTCTGGCTCCCGAAGTGTTCCGGTGGCACGCGCGATGGCGACCGTGTCGAAATAATAGGGCGTGATGCCGCAGAACCGGTCGCCGCGCATATGGAAAACTTCGCACAGCTTCATTGTCAGGCGCTGGCCGTTGTAGCGCGACGTAGCGTACATGGTGATGAGCACGACCGCATTGTTCTCCGCAATCGTGATGTCACCGATGTCCAGCGATGGATCTTCCCAGAAAGCAAACACCTTCGAATACAGTTCCTGCAGCGCCTTCTTGCCACTGTATTCTCCGCCGAACGGCAGGCTTTCGGCTTCGACGATAAGAAAATCGTCGGTCAGTTGACCTTCGACCTCTTCCCAGCGTCCCCTGCCGCACAGGTCGTACAGCCCGGTTATTCTGTCCCTGATCTGCGTGTAGCGCTCAGCATCCATTTCGTGAGCCTAGGTGGAATTCGTTCACATCGCCTGGCAAAGGGCGGCAGCTTCCCGATGACGGGAAGCTGCCGACAGTCGTCAGAATCGGGTGGTGAC
>DASULD010000021.1:0-5565 GCA_036278355.1 Sphingobium sp. | reverse complement strand
AACTTTGAAGCCTATGAGGAAGACAAGCGCCGCAGGCTGGGAGATGCGGCGGACCGTCCGACGAGCCTCGCGTACAAGAAGCTGACGCGGTGAGGCGTTTGCGGGCCTCATGGTTCGATCGTGCCGAGCGAAATCGAAACGCTTTGCGCGAGCAGTTCTCGACTTCGCTCGAACCGAACGGAAGGGGCGTGAGTCCGTCTAAAGTCATCACGCTCTAGAGCCGCTCAGGCGCGGCCGAGCGGCTCTTGATCGAAGAACGGCTGCAGGAACTGCTCGCTGTTGCCGAACGGGCTGGTGGCACGCGGGTGGCTCCCCCAGGAAAGTGGTATCCACCCCCGACGCCGTTGTCCGATCCGCGAATGTCCGTTTGAGCCAGGGCGAGGGCCGGGAATGCCTGCCCGATCTCTACGACGGCGGCTGCTGACATCCATGGGTCATTCGAATGGGGCCAAGATGGTGGTATACTGCCCGCGCTCTCGGGAGTCGGCGTGCAGGAACGGAGCGGAGCCATGACATATTGGAAGCTGAAGGGCCGCGAACTGGCCAACTGCAACTGCGACTATGGCTGTAACTGTCAGTTTGGAGGCTTGCCTGACAAAGGGAACTGCCAGGCCGTGTTTGGCTTGGCTATTGACGAAGGCAGTCACGGGGACGTCGATCTTTCCGGGCTAAATGTCGCTGCAGTCTTTCGTTGGCCCGGAGCCATCCATGAAGGAAAAGGCGAGTGTGCGGCCTTTGTTGATGAACGGGCCAGCGAAGCTCAACGTCAATCGCTGCTCACCATCATGACTGGCGGGGATACGGACCCGATGGCAACCGTCTTCGCGGTCTTTGCCAGCACGATCGAGACGATGCATGCGCCCCGGTTCGTTCCGATAGAGTTTGAGGTGGACGTGGAAGGTCGCAAGGGACGCCTGCGGATTCCCGACCATGTCGAGATGGATGGAGAACCGATACGCAGCCTGGTAGACGGCTCGGAGATCCGCGCGAGGATCAATCTCCCCGATGGCTTCGAATATGAGGTCGCCGAAGTCGGCTCGGGAACTAGCCGAACCATTGCGCCGATGAAGCTGGAACATGCAAATAGTTACGGTCAGTTCGCGCATCTCCATCTGGATAGTCACGGAGTCGTAAGGGCCGTTTGAAGGTGTGGACAGAGATCGCGCTGCGCCGCCATAGGGTTGTGGCCCGATGCGCGCTTGCCGTTCTCGTAGGGCTTGCCTGGGCGTGGCTAATGACCGGTGCGGGTACAGGGATGAACCCGACGGCCTCATTCGTCCTTTCTCCCGTCGCCGAAAGTTCGATGTCTGGCATGTCCATGGCATCGCCATGGACAGCAGGCCGGTTCATACTGGCCTTCGCCATGTGGTGGGTCATGATGGTGGCGATGATGCTGCCATCGGCCGCGCCAACCATATTGCTCTACGCAAGGGCGGCGATCGGAAATACAGCCCTTCGCCCGGCAACCGAGACGTTCCTTGTTGGTTACCTTGTTGTCTGGGGGCTGTTTTCGCTCCTTGCGAGCGTCTTGCAGGCGATGCTCGAATGGATGCACCTGTTGGCGCAGATGGAAATGACATTGACCAGTCGAACCGTGTCAGCGGTCCTCCTGATATCTGCCGGTGTTTACCAACTGAGCCCATTTAAGCAGGCCTGCCTTAGGCATTGTCGCGGCCCTGCCGATTTTATCAGCCGCCATTTCGCGCCAGGAAGGGCTGGTGCGCTGCGGATGGGCATGGTGCACGGCGCATATTGCGTTGGCTGCTGCTGGTTGCTGATGACATTGTTGTTCGCTGGCGGGATCATGAACCTTGCGTGGATCGGATTCCTCACGCTTCTGGTCGCAGCTGAAAAACTGCTGCCGTTCGGCTCCTACATCGGCAAGTTCGCCGGGTTCGGCTGTACGATCTGGGGAATCGCTATCCTGGCCCGATAGACGCCCGGTGAATCCCGTATGACGGATTCTGGTCGCGCGGCCAGAACCTTGGAAATTCCCCAAGAAAGAATTCCAATAACATGCTGAAAAACATGAGGGATATCTGGAGGCCCGAGCCGGAATCGAACCGGCGTATACGGATTTGCAGTCCGCTGCGTCACCACTCCGCCATCGGGCCTCGGCCAGCACGAACGCAGGCCGGGCGCTGCTAGCCTGAAACCGCATCGGACGCAACAGGCCATTGCGCCTGCGTCGGCTGGCGGGATAGGGTGTGGCGAGCGGCACGTGACAGGAGAATGGCAGTGACGGCACGGCTGGAGCCTGAGGCGGTGGAAGCGAAGCTGGGGGAGGTTCCCGGCTGGAGCTTTGACCGGGACGCAGGGGCGCTGGTCCGTACCGTGCGGCTTAAGGATTTTTCGGAGGCGTTCGCGCTGATGACCCGCGTGGCGATGGCGGCGGAGCACGCCGACCACCATCCCGAGTGGACGAACGTTTACAACCGCATCGATATACGACTCACCACGCATGACGCGGGGGGCATCACGGCGCGCGACTTTGCGCTGGCCCTGCGCATCAACGGCTTTCTGGGGGAATGACCAGCAAAGGAGAGCGGCTCCGTCCCCGCGCCCAGGCGGCAAGGCGGGGTACGGGCGCGTGCCTTTCCATCCAGTCGTGATAGGCACGATAGACTGGATCCTCGCCAAGGTGTCGCTCCTCCGTACGCGCCCGCCAGTAATAGACGGCTGACGTGATCGTCAGCAGCGCGCAGTTGCGCGCGACATCGACCCAGCTTCCCGTCATCGACAGAAACGGCATCACCGAAAGCCACCAGAACAGGTTTTTGGACAGATAGGCCGGATGGCGAGTCCACCGGTACGGCCCGTGGGTAATGATGCCGCGATGGGTGAGGTTCGAAAAGCGCAGGCCGAAAGCGACAGTTGCCCATGCATAGATGGCGGTGAGCACGACCAGCGCCGCACCCCATATCCATAGCAGGGTGTCATTTCCGCCCAGCCAGTGGCTCCATTCGGCGGTGCCGCGATGATAATCCAGCGGGCCGCCCCCGCCCATCAGCACGAACGGGGGATAGCAGATCAGCGCCGCGATCCACCCAGCCACATGCGGATTGGCGCTGCGGATATGCGCGTCGAGCGGTCGCATCGTAAGCATGTAGCCAACGGTTGCGAAGGCAACGTCGATAAGGAACAGCAGCGCGATAAGGAAGTTGGCGAACTCGACTGGCCCGGCGGCGGGATACGCGATACGCCAGCCGACCGCATTGGCGAAATTGGCGGGCGTGATCGACAGCATGAAGGCAAGGAAGAACGCCTTTACCGCCCATGCGCGCAGGTGGCCGGCAATTTCCCCGGTCGCGGGCTTTCCGGCCGCGCCGCCGATTACCCACTGGCCGAAGGCATAGGTGCCGTCGCGCGGCTCTATCAGGCGCCGGTCAAGCCAGATCACATAAGGGATCGAAAGCAGGACCAGCGGGACCGCCGACCACCCCAGCAGTTGCATGGCATAACCATAGCCGCCCTCCCAATACCAGCGTGCGGTGCCGTAGAAGAGGGCGATCGCGGCCCAGGTGGCCCACAGTCCGGCAAGCTTCACAATGGAGATGTCGAGCGCCTCTCGCGGGCTGCGCAGTCCGCCCGCCCAATCGATGCCGGTCGCGGGATTGCGGTGCACCTTGTCGACCAGCACTGACCAGAGCACCATCGGCATCCCGCAGGCCAGGACCGCCATTGTGCCCGCGTGCGGACCGTCCATGCCAACCTGCCACGCGATCCACACCCACAGGGCAAGACCCGCCAGCCCGGCGGCGCCCGCACCGTGGCTGACTGCCGAAGGGGGGCATTGGTCCCGGATCGCGGGGGCCAGATTGGCGGCGCGCTCATGCATCCACGCGGCATAGCGCAATTTCGTGAGCGGGGGATGAAGTTTGTCGCGGCTGCCGGCGATGACGCACAGGAGGAACAGTGCCCGCGCCCGCACGTTTGTCCGATGAAAGGATCTGTCATGGTTGAGCCGACCCATCGCAGCACTGACGAGACTCGGGCGGGCACTACGCCCCACGTCACGCGCTATGTGCTCGCTATCTCCTTCACGCTGGTGGTGATCGTCCTTGGTCTTGTTCTGGTCTGGGGTGATGCAAGTTTTGACAAGCGTACCGGGGATTCGGGCGAAGCACCCGTGTCTGCGGACCGCAGCGGCAGTCTCGACACGCCGCCATCGGCCGTAACGCCGGGCACCGCAAGGGCACCGACGACCAATGCTACGCCGAGCGCGCCCATGGTGCCGGCAACGGACACCGCCAGATCACCTGAAGGAACGAGCGAGTAGGGCGCGTACCGAGCGTGCCAATCGTGTTTCTACCTGATCCGCCAGCCCAGCCCGTGCCTGCTCACGCCCCTTCCTCCTCCGCGTCAGCCTTGCCCTTGCTGAGCGACATCAGGCTGTCGAACACTGGATTTTCTCGGTTCAATATGGCTTGCGTCCGCTGCGCGATCACCTGGTCGTATCGCGCCGAGGTGAAGACGTAGAACTGATCCTTGCGGATGCCGTCGAACGCCTGCGCGGCCACCTCCTCGGGCGACGGGGCGTTCTGGAACAGATTGTCCGAAATCGACTGAAACTCGGCGGCTTCCGTCGGTCGACCGTCACTGGATCGCAGATGCGCGGGCCGCGATCGCTCGGCTTCGTAAATGCGCGTCGCGACCAGGCCAGGACACAGCATCGTGACACCGATCGGGGCGTTCCGCTCGCGCAGGCCGGCATAGAGCGCCTCGGTGATGCGGACGACGGCATGCTTGGACGCGCCATAGACAGCTGAGCCTTCGCCGCTCACGAAGCCGGCCACGGACGCCGTGTTGAGAATGTGCCCCGGCCGCCCCTCCGCCAGCATTCTGGGCACGAAGCTGCGGATGCCGTTGACTACGCCTTCCATGTTGACGCCGAAGGCCCAGCGCCAGTCTTCCAGCGCATATTCCCAGACGAGCCGATGGCGTCCGCCGGGAACGACGCCGGCATTGTTGCACAGCAGGGATACGTCGCCGAAGCGGGACCATGCAAGGTCGGCCAGAGCCTGTACCGCCTCCGGATCGGCCACGTCGGTCCTGTGAAGCGCGATTTCCGAACTTTCGATGGCGCCCGCCACTGCTTCAAGGTCGGGAAGATTGATGTCCGCGAGGACAAGGTTCATACCCTCCCGCGCCGCCAGGTGGGCGAGCGCAGCGCCGATGCCGCTGCCGGCCCCTGTAATGACTGCCGTCCTGCCCTTGAAATCTCTCATCCGGGGACGCTCCTCTCGCATCGGCCGAACCGGGATCGACCCTGTACAACACGCGATGTAATCGACCGTCCGGTCGGACGTCAACTCATTATCAGAAGTTGACCGCGATCGCGAAGCGACATAGCCATACTCACCCGACCGGACGGTCCATTCATTATCGGAGAGACGATGACTGATCTTCTTCCCCCGCTCGCCAGTCTCGGCCGCCTGCGTCGCGACGCGCCGAAGACCGTCGCGGGATTTCGTCGCTGGCGTACAATCATCGATACCGATGGTGCTGTCCCTGCCAGGGTGAAGCGATTGTTCGTAGCCTGTGCCGCCACGATGAAGGGCTATC
>DASULD010000020.1:0-9205 GCA_036278355.1 Sphingobium sp. | reverse complement strand
GATGTTCATGGGCGCGATCGTCGTCAATTTCTCTCCGCTCTACACTGTCGAGGAACTGAAGCATCAGGTCGAGGACAGCGGCACCACCGTGCTGTTCACGCTGTCGGCATCGGCGCTGCTTCCGACCGCGCTCAAAGTGCTTGAACAGACAAGCCTTCAGCGGCTGGTGGTGGGTTCGGTGGCCGGAGTGCTCCCTGCCGCCAAGTCGCTCTATTACCGCTTCTTCAAGGGTAGCGATCATATGCCCTTGCCTCATGACGACAGGATCGGCCGGTTTTCCGACTTGATCGCGAATGACGGCGAATTCCGTATGGTGTCCATCAATCCGGTCACCGACATCGCCCTTGTGCAATATACCGGCGGCACCACAGGTACGCCCAAGGGGGCGATGCTGACGCACAACGGGCTGAGCGCAAATGCACGGCAGGTCGGCATGATCGACCCGCATCAGGGCGATAACGACGTCATCGTTGGCGCGTTGCCGCTGTTCCACGTCTTTGCCAATACCGTCGTCCTGAACCGCACCGTCGCAAACGGCGGCGAGATGGTTCTGTTGCCGCGCTTCGACGCCGAACAGGTGCTGGACGCGGTCGAGCGAACGGGCGCCACCTATCTTCCGGGTGTGCCGACAATGTTCCAGGCATTGCTGGATCATCCCGCGATCGGTCACACCGACCTTTCTTCGTTGCGGGTGTGCATTTCGGGCGGCGCGCCCCTGCCGCTGGAGCTGAAACAGGCTTTCCAGGATGCCAGTGGCGCGGTGATTACCGAAGGCTATGGCCTTACCGAAAGCAGCGGCGTGGTAAGTGCGAACCCATATGAAGGTATCAACAAGGCGGGAAGCATCGGTCAGCCGCTGCCCGGCACGCGGGTGAAACTTCTCGATCGGGAGGATCCGACCCGTGCCGCCCCGATCGGAGAACCGGGAGAACTTGCCTTTTTTGGCCCCCAGATGATGAAGGGATATTGGCAGCGGCCCGACGCCGATGCCGAGGTGTTCGTCGGCGGCTATCTGCGTACCGGGGATGTGGGGACGATCGACGGCGACGGCTATATCCGCATCGTCGACCGGGTGAAGGATATGATCGCAGTCGGCGGCTTCAAGGTTTTTCCCAGCCAGGTCGAGGCGGTGCTGTACCGGCATCCGGCCGTCAAGGAGGCGCTGGTCATCGGGATTCCCGATCCTTACCGGGGTGAAAGCCCCAAGGCGTTCGTGACGCTGAGGGGTGATGCGGAAGCCGTCGATGGGGACACATTCAAGGACTGGCTCAACCCGCAACTGGGCAAGCATGAGCGCGTGGTCGCGGTGGAGGTCCGGGATTCCCTGCCCAAAACGCTGGTCGGCAAACTGTCCCGCAAGGAACTGGTCGCCGAAGAGCGCGCAAAATACCAGGCGGGAGCGCAGGATCATGGCTGAGGAAGTGGCCACGCTGGCCGGTGGCTGTTTCTGGTGCACCGAGGCGGTGTTCCAGCAACTTGCAGGCGTCAAGGGCGTGGAAAGCGGTTATATCGGCGGCGACGTGCCCGACCCAAGCTATGAGGAGGTGTGCAGGGGCACGACCGGCCATGCCGAGGCGATCCGGATCCGGTTCGATCCCGGTACGATCTCCTTTGACGATCTGTTGGACGTGTTCTTCGCGACGCACGATCCCACCACGCTCAACCGGCAAGGGAACGATGTCGGCACCCAGTACAGGTCTGCGATCTTCCCGCAGGATGCCGGTCAGGAAGCGGCGGCGCGGGCCGCCATTGCGAGGGTGCAGGCCGAACATGCCGTGCCTGTCGTAACGGCCATAGAACCATCCTCGCGCTGGTATCCGGCGGAAGGCTATCATCAGGATTACTGGAATCGCGTCGGCGACCGGAACCCCTATTGCATGGCCGTGATTCCGCCCAAACTGCACAAGCTCAGGAAACGCTTCGCCGAAAAACTCGGCGCCTGAGCGCATTTGCCCTCTCTCGTTCATATTCGGGCAACCGTAGGCGGTTACGCGGGACTACCCGCTGGAGGATAGATCATGCGCCTGACAATTCTTGCCTGTATCCTGATGACATTGCCAGGCTGCCTCGTGCGGACCGCTGCCGATGTCGCGACGGCGCCGATCAAGGCAGGTTCAAAAGCCGCCGACTGGGCCACCACCAGCCAGGACGAAGCCGACCGTCAGCGCGGCCGCGAAATCCGCAGGGAAGAGGAGCGCCGGGGCAGGGAGTGCCGGCGGGCAGACTCCGAGAACTGCTGAGCCGTAGGGTCAGAACCCTAGCGCCTGATGACTTTACATTGAAGGGCGCGAGTCCGTCTGAAGTGATCACGCTCTAAGTTTTTGTCGTCGCATCGTTTCTGCCATAAACCGGTTCCCACTTTTTGGCACGATGCTCTAAGCCGCCGCCCGGCGTAGCCGGTCGTTGATCGCGGTGCCGATGCCTTCGGATGGAACAGGTGCGACCGCGATAGTCCCGCGCGAACTGGCGTCGGCAATATGGAGCGCGGCAAACAGGTTCGCGGCCGCTTCATCAAGGTCGGCGGTCTCGGATAGGCTGATGTCTCCGCCGATGCGGCCAAATCCGATCAGATATTCGTCGTTCCGGGCACTGGTTGCGTTCAGGCGCACCGGCTTCGACGGCGCATAATGGCTTTCGAGCTGTCCCGGCGCTTCGATGCCGCCTGAGTTGTCCGTTGTCACCGTTGCACCCGTGGCGGCCTCCAGCATGGTGGCGGTGACCGGGCCGGGACGCAGCAGGCGGAGGCGGTCCCCGGCAGGCGCGACAATGGTGGATTCCAGACCCCGCTGTGTGCCGCCGTCGTCGAGGATGAGGGGGATGCGGCCGTCGAGGCTCCGCAGTACATGGGCGGCGCTGGTCGGGCTGATCGATCCGCTGCGATTCGCGGACGGCGCGGCAAGCGGCACGCCGCACGCCTCGATCAGCGCGCGCATCGCGCGATGCGCGGGCATGCGGATAGCGACCGTGGGCAGGCCAGCGGTCACCAGTGGCGACAGCCCGGCGTCCTCTCGTACCGGCAGCACCAGCGTCAGCGGCCCCGGCCAGAACGATGCCGCCAGCCGCAGGGCCAGGTCGTCGAACCGCGCCAGCCGCTGGGCCATGTCCAGCCGATCCACATGGACAATCAGGGGATTGAACGCGGGGCGCCCCTTGGCGCGATAGATGCCCGCGACTGCGTCCGAGTCGTACGCATTGGCGGCCAGCCCGTAGACCGTTTCCGTCGGCACGGCGACGAGGCGCCCGTTCAGGATGACGTCCCGGGCGAGCGCCAACGCCTCTTTGCCGTAACGGCATGTCTCCGTCGCCGGAATTTCAGGGTTTGCGCGCATTGACACCGCTATAAGGAGCCAATCAAATGCAGCAAAGCGGGAAACCGGGATGGGACAAAAGTCATGAGTTATCTCGCGCCGACGACCGAACATCTTTTCGTACTCGAACACGTGGCGGGCATCGGCGATCTTGCGCGGCACCAGCGATTTTCCGCGGCCGATCCGGATATGGTGGCCGCGATCGTGGACGGGGCCGGCCGGTTTGCCGAGGCGGAATTCCTGCCGTTGAGCCGGGTGGGGGACGTCGAACATCCGCGTATCGTGGACGGGCAGGTGCACATGCCTCCCGGCTTCAAGGATGCCTACCGCGCCTATGTCGAAAATGGTTGGGGCACGATTGCGGCGCCAGTCGAATATGGCGGACAGGGGTTGCCGGTCTCTCTGGCGGCTGTGGTGCTGGAGGTGCTGGGCAGCACCAACATGGCCTTTTCGCTTTGTCCCACGCTCACTGTCGGGGCGATCGAGGCGCTGATGCACCATGGTACGCCCGAACAGAAAAAGATGTGGCTGCCGCATCTTTGTACCGGCGAGTGGACCGGCACGATGAACCTTACCGAACCGCAGGCGGGCTCTGACGTAGGCGCGCTGCGGACCACCGCGACGCCGGTGGGGGATGGCAGCTACCGGATCAAGGGGACGAAGATATTCATCACCTTCGGGGATCATGACCTCGCCGGTAACATCGTGCATCTTGTGCTTGCCCGAACGCCCGGCGCGCCCGACGGAACAAAGGGCATTTCGCTTTTCCTCGTGCCCAAATACCGGCTCGATGCCGGGGGCAGGCCCGGCGCGTTCAACGATGTGCGGCCTGTCGCGCTGGAGCATAAGCTGGGCATCCACGCCTCCCCCACATGCGTGCTGTCTTTCGGCGACAACAATGACTGCATCGGCCACCTGATCGGTCCGGAATGCGGCGGTATGCGGGCGATGTTCACGATGATGAACAATGCCCGGCTCAACATCGGCCTGCAGGGCGTGCAGGTCGGCGAACGCGCCTTGCAGCAGGCGCTTGCTTTCGCGCGGGAGCGTGTGCAGTCGCCGCGCGCGGGTGGCGACGCGCGAACGGCGGTGGCGATCATCGAACACCCCGACGTCCGGCGCATGGTGCTGCGCGCCCGTGCATTGACGCAGGCGGCGCGCGCGCTGGCTTATTATGCGTTCGGTCAGCTCGACCGCGCCCGGCTGGGGGATGAGCAGGCCGCCCAGCGGTTGGAGTTGCTGACGCCGCTCGCCAAGTCATACAGTACGGATGTGGGCACGGAGGTAGCCTCGCTCAACATCCAGGTTCACGGGGGCATGGGCTTCATCGAGGAGACCGGCGCGGCGCAGCTTTATCGCGACATCCGCATCGCCGCTATTTACGAGGGCACGAACGGCATCCAGGCCGCCGACCTCGTCTCGCGCAAGCTGCCGATGGCGGGCGGCGGCGTGCTGACCTCCCTGCTCTCCAGCATACGGGACGAGGCCAAGGGGGAGGGCGCGCTGATGCGGCTGGTTGATACGGTGGAGGGCGTCGCCCGATGGATGCTGTCGGACGCTTCCGTGGAAGACAGGCTCGCAGGCAGCTATCCCTTTCTCAATATGGTGTCGGTCGCGACCAGCGGCTGGCTGATGGCGCGTCAGGGTCGGGTCGCTGCGGAGATGCTCGGGCGCGGCGAAGGCGATTCGGCCTTCCTCAGGATGAAGCAGGCGTCGGCGCGCTATTACTGCGATGTCGTCGTGGCGGAGGCGCAGGGGCTGGAGGCCTCCGCGCGATCAGGTGCGGAGATACTTTACGCGCTGAGCGATGAGGAGCTTGCCGCCTGAGCGCCCAAGCCGTTCGGTCGAAAACCGGTTTCCGCTTTTCCTGAAAATGCTCTGGGGGTAGAGCCGCGTGTATGAACGAGGACCTGCTTATCCGTATCGCCGACGCGCTGGAGCGGCTTGCCCCGTCGACGCATCCTCTGGCGGACATCGAGGCCCACCCGGCGTATATCTGGGACGGGCGCGGGGCTTACGCGGTGGAAGCCTTCGCGCCGCCCGATTATGCTCTGCTTTCCGGCATAGACGAGCAGAAGGGGCGTCTGCTGGACAACACCCGGCGGCACGCGTCTGGTCTGCCCTCACACGACGTGCTGCTGTGGGGCGCGCGAGGCACCGGCAAGTCGGCGAGCGTTGGCGCCGTCGTAGGTCTGCTTCAGCGGAACGGGATCGATATGGCGCTGATGCAGTGTACGGCCGACCGGCTGGAAAGCCTGCCGGAGCTGTTCGCGATGCTGCGCCATACCGCTCGTCCGTTCATCGTGTTTATCGACGATCTCGGTTTCGACGACGAAAGCGCGGCGGGCAATGCGCGGATGATGCGATCTCTGCTCGACGGCGGAGCCAGTGCCCGGCCGGCCAATGTTCGCCTGTATGTGACATCCAACCGCCGCCACATCGTTCCGCGTCATATGTCGGAGCAGGACGATCCCCTGAACAAGAGGGATGTGATCGACGACAAGATGGCCCTGTCTGACCGCTTCGGGCTTTCGCTGGGTTTTCACGTCATCGATCAGGATGCCTATCTCGCGATCGTAGAGGGCTATGCGCGCCATTATGGCCTGCCCTTTGACCCCGCCGGGGCGGTGCAATGGGCGACCCAGCGGGGAAGCCGTTCCGGCCGGGTCGCGTGGCAATATGTGACGGAGATAGCTGGGCGCGAAGGAAAGCCGCTCAGGGTTTCCTGACGACGCGCCAGATCACGCCGCCGACATCGTCGCTGACGAGGAGGGCGCCGTCCCGGGCGACGAGAACATCGACGGGACGGCCGCGTGCGATGTCGCCCTCGGCGTCGAGAAAGCCCGTAAGAATGTCGGTCGGCTTGCCGCTGGGGCGACCTTCTGTGTCGAAGGGCACGAACACGACCTTGTATCCGGCCTTGGGCACCCGGTTCCAGCTGCCGTGAAGGCCGACGAATGCGCCCCGGTCAAACGGCGGCCCCAGTTTGGCGCCTTCTGAAAAGGCAAGGCCAAGGGGGGCGACATGATTGCCCAGCGCATAGTCGGGGCGATGGGTATATTCCCGCAACTCCGGCCGACGGGGCTCCACCCTGCGGTCCTCGTATCCGCCCCAATAGTTCCACGGCCAGCCATAGAAGCCGCCGAATTCCACCCGCGTCAGAAAGTCGGGGACAAGATCGGCGCCCAGGCCGTCGCGTTCATTCACGACGGTCCACAGCGCACCCGTAGCCGGGTTCCAGGCCATGCCGACAGGGTTGCGCAGGCCACCGGCAAAGACGCGATTGTCGCCCGTCTTTGGGTCAAGCTCGATGATGGCGGCGCGATTGGTTTCGGTTTCCAGTCCGTTTTCACCGATGTTGCTGTTTGACCCGATGGCTACGTAGAGGCGCTTCCCGTCGGGGCTGGCCAGAAGATTGCGGGTCCAATGCGGATTCGGCGCGGCATGGGGCAGGGTGATCAGCGTCCGCCCCTTTTGCGTTATCCTCGTCTCGCCGCTCTGGAAGGGGAAGGTCACCACCGCGTCGGTATTGGCGACGTACAGCCTGTTTCCGATCAGCGCCATGCCATAGGGTGAATTGAGGCCCGTCAGAAAATTGGTCTTCGTTTCCGCCCTGCCGTCACCGTCCGCATCCCTCAGCAGGACAATGCGGTTGGCGGAGGGGGCGCCCGCACCGGCCTTGTCCATGAAATGCTTTTCGAACCAGCCGCGAATGCCCGAATAGGAACGCGACGGCCCGCCCGTCTCAGTGACCAGTATGTCGCCGTTGGGCAGGCGCATCATAGAGCGCGGATGGGAAAGGCCCGCGGCGAAGCGCTCAACACTCAATCCCTTGGCCGGGACGGGCGATTCCTCGGCTTTCCATCCTGTCGCTTCCGCCACTGAAACGGTCGGGATCCATTCCGTTCGCGGCGCCGTGAACACCGGCTCGCGGCCGACGTCCTGCCCCGCCGACAGCCGGGCTTCATCGGGCCGCGTCAAATAGAACAGCACGCCCGCAGCTATCGCGAGAAGCAGAAGGGGAAAGGCGATAAGGTGCTTTTTCATTCGGCTAACCCAGAGTGTGTTTCGAGGCAGGCGGAACTATCTGCCGGCTCGGAAAACGGAGGAGTCTAAAGATAGATAGCGCCGACGCAATCCATCAGCGCGTCCGGCCCTTGAGCCACAGCACGATAGCCACAGCCACTCCGAGCGCCAGGCCCGTGAGCAAACCGATCGTGGGTTGCCCCAGAAGTCCACCTGCGATGGCGCCTGCAAATATAAGCAGCGCAATGAAACATCCGCTGCCAGCGGGTACTGGCCTTCCGCCGTTATCGCGCATTGCTGTCCCCTGAATCTGACATGCCGGAGATACGGTGTCCCATATCGTTACACAATCTGTCCCTAAGCGGGATCATTGTCCCGTTGTGGCATTTGCCTAACCGGCCATTGACTTTCGTACCACCCGGAAACCGGTGATCTGGCCAATGTGGCACGGAGGTTGGAATGGGAAGAGGAACGAGGGTCGCAAAAAGCGGGGAAAAATGCAGGTTCCATTTCTGGGCGGGCGTCGCAGTTTCGACGATGCCGCTGAACTCATCCAACTCTTCGGGACGGGCGCTTGCCAGGAAGCCGCTTCGCGCGCCGACCAGAGCCGCGATCGCGGCAATCACCTCCACTTCTGCCGGTGGCGGCAGGCGGAGCGACTCATCCTGCTCCTGTCGATCGAACGATCGATCGGTACGGTGCACTGACGCGAGCCGATCACAGCTTCAGCCCTGCGGTTTCATCCAAACCGCAGATCAGATTGAGATTCTGGACAGCGGCGCCGGAAGCGCCCTTGCCAAGATTGTCGAGCGCCGCGACCAGCCTTGCCTGGGCGCCGTCCGGGCTGGCGAAGACGAACAGGTCCATCCGGTCGGTGCCCGAACAGCGCTCGACAGGGAGCGTCGTGGCTTCATAGCCATCCACGAAGCGCACGACGGGTGATCCCTCATAGGCGCGCGCCAGTGTGTCGCGTACCGCCGCCACGCCGGGTTTGCCCGGCAGGGCGGACAGGTGCAGCGGGACCTCTACCACCATGCCCCGCATGGTGTCGGTGACCGAAGGAGCGAAAACCGGCGCGATGGAAAGACCGGCGTGGACGGTCATTTCCGGGATGTGCTTATGTGCAAGGGTCAGGCCATAGGTTTGCCAGGCGGCGGGCCGACCCCCTTCACCTTCGAACTCGGCGATCATGCCCTTGCCGCCGCCCGAATAGCCCGACACGGCGTTAACGCTGAGCGGCCAGTTTGCGGGAATGATACCGGCATGCACCAGCGGAGCCACGAGCGCGAGGAAACCGGTGGGATAGCAACCCGGATTGCTGATCCTTTTCGCGGTGCGCACCCGGTCATGCCCGGCCAGTTCTGGAAACCCGTAGGTCCACTCCTGGGCGGTGCGGTGCGCCGTGGATGCGTCGATTACCTTGGTGCGATCGTTGCGGATCAGCGAAACGGCTTCCCGTGCGGCATCGTCGGGAAGGCACAGGATCACCACGTCCGCATCGTTGATGGCCTGCGCCCGCACGGAGAGGATCTTGCGCTCGGCATCGTTTAGCAAGATCAGGCCGAATTCAGGCCGGTCCTCGATCCGATCGCGAATTTCGATCCCGGTGGTCCCTGCGGCGCCATCAATGAAAACACGGACCGTCATAACGCGACCCTCCGCCGGGCAAGAATGGGGTGTTCATGCTGCGGCTCCAGCCGCGCGACCACATCGGACAGGGGCTCGATGACCGTGTTCATCCACCAGGCGTTGGCGTGCAGCATGCGCTCGGCGTCCAGCATGATCCCGACATGACCGGGGAAAAACACAACGTCGCCGCGTTCCAGGACCGCATCATCGGCCAGTGGCGTACCAATGCTGTCGCGCTGCAG
>DASULD010000019.1:0-15414 GCA_036278355.1 Sphingobium sp. | reverse complement strand
ACAATTCCCCGCCAGCGGGCGAGGCATTCGCCATGATGATGGCGCAGCCTGCCGCGATGATAAGGAGGCCGCCGCCCGCCGCCTCCCCCTCGAAGAATGCACGCAGGCCGAACCGATCTGCCAGTTTCGCAATCAATACCGGTCCTCGTGGGGGTGGGAGTTCGCAAAACCCGGTACCCGCTGAGCGCCACATGGTCAAACCGCCCAATCGTTAACCTGCTTTGTTGCGTAGCATCGCGGAGTTATGACGGCCTCACGAGTCGCCGCACAACCACATTAAAACTTGGCAGTTCCACGCAGGGGGCATGCTTGGAATCTCTTCGTTTGATCGCGGGCGTGGTTGCGCCCGTGCAATATGAGTTGTTGCTGTTCGCGCTCGCCGGCCTGCTGATCGGCGGGACCGACGATTTTCTGATGGACCTCATCTTCCTCGCGCGAGCGGCGAGGCGCGAGCTTCTGATCTATACGCGGCACCGTCGCATGACAGGAGCGACACTCCCCCTGTCCCACACGCCCGGCAGTGTCGCGGTGCTCGTTCCTGCATGGCGCGAGGCAGCCGTCATCGGGCCGATGCTGCGGACCTGCATCATTCGCTGGGGGGATGGAGACTTCCGCATATTCGTCGGCGTCTATCCTAACGATCCCGATACCATCGACGCGGCCTCCGCCGTAGCGGAGGAAGACCCACGTATCACGCTCGTCATCCTTCCGCATTCGGGGGGCACAACCAAGGCGGACTGCCTGAACCATATCTGGTCGGCGATGCTGCGAGAGGAGCAAGCCTCGGGCGCACGATTCAAGGCCGTAGCACTGCATGACGCGGAGGATGTGGTTCATGCAGACGAGATCCGGCTGTTCGACACCATGATCGACCGTTTCGACATGGTGCAACTTCCCGTGCTGCCGCTGCTGTCGCAACGTTCCAAATGGATCGCCGGGCATTATGCGGACGAGTTCGCCGAAGCACATGGCAAGCAACTCGTGTTGCGGGAAGCGGTCGGCGCGGCCGTGCCCTCGGCAGGCGTGGGCTGCGCCATCAGGCGTGAAGCAATGGAGAAGATCGCCAGCGCGAGAGGGGGCCTGCCGTTTGACGCAGACTCTTTGACAGAAGACTATGAACTTGGTCTGCGCATTGCCGAGGGGCAGGGAAAAACCGCATTCGTGACGATGCGCGACGCCGTTGGCGGCCTGATCTGCACGCAGGAGCATTTCCCCGAGACGCTGGAGGATGCGGTGCGCCAGAAGGCGCGATGGCTGGTGGGCATTTCCCTCGCTGGTTGGGACAGGCTCGGCTGGAGCGGATCATTGCGGGAACGCTGGATGCGATTTCACGATCGGCGCACAGCGCTGGCCGCACTCGTTCTGTTCGCTGCCTATCTCGCGACGATTGGCTACGGTCTGTTGTGGCTTTTTGCTCTGTGTGGCGTCTTGCAGCCCCCTGAATATCCGCCGCCGGTCGAGGTCGCGTTGCTTTGCACCGCTTTCCTGATGTGTTGGCGCCTTGCCTTCCGGGCCTTCTGGACCGGCCGGACCTATGGCTGGCGGCAAGGCGTGCGCGCGGTTCCGCGCGTGCTGATCGCCAATGTCGTGATGCTGATGGCGGCGCGGCGCGCCGTGGGCATCTATGTGCGGCAGTTGCAGGGCGCGGCGGTCCGGTGGGACAAGACCGAGCACATTTTCCCTGTCCTGGGTGAGGGCCGTGACCAGCGCCCCGCCGCCTGAGCGCCCAGGGCGCAGGGGCGCAGGCAGGCCCATCCGGTTCATGATGGCCGTTCTGGCGTTGTGGACCGGCGCGAGAGTGGCCACGATGCAGCCCCTGATCCCGCCAGCCCGCACCGCCGGGGCCATCATTCCTGGCACGAGCCTTTTCCAGGCCGCCGCACCCCCCCGAAAAGTTACCGGTGCCGCATATCACGGCAGGATCACACGCGTCGCCGATGCGCCCTCGGCCCGCCTCGACCATGTTCCGATCGTGAGAGTTTACCAGGCCGGGATCATCCCTGTCGGGGAGCGCCGGTCGTTTGCGCTCGCGGCGGCGGCGCCTGTTGCCGCAGCCGCGCAACCGTTCGCGGTCGCCGAAGCCGGAAGAGGCGCACCGATCACTCTTCCACCTGTCAGCCCTCCTCCTCGCCGCCCATCGGAACCTGAAGAGCGTTGGTCCGGTTCGGCGTGGCTGTTCTGGCGGCAACACAGCGGTACGCAGTCGCTGGGTGGCGCCGGTCAGCTCGGTGGCGCTCAGGCAGGCCTGCGCATCGCGCGAGCGCTCGGCGGTGGACGAAGCCTGCCGTTTTCGGCCTATGCGCGCGTGACGGCGGCTCTCTCCCGGCCCGCAGCGCCGGAGGCAGCTGTAGGCATCGCAGTAAGACCGCGCTCTGGCCGGGTGCCGGTTACGCTGGGGATTGAGCGGCGGATCGCCTTGTCGGGTGAGGCGCGCAATGCGTTCGCCCTTCTCGCCGTCAGCGGCCTTGCGCCAACGCACCTGACCCGAAAGTTGATCGCCGAAGGCTATGTCCAGGCAGGGGCGGTCGGGCTTTCGCGGACCGACCCGTTCATCGACGGCAGGTTTTCGCTGACGACAGCCGTGGACCGGCGGGAGGAGACCCGGATCGGGTTCAGCCTGTCCGGCGGCGCACAACCCGCCGTGTCACGGCTTGATGCAGGCCCTGTGTTCGAGACCCGTTTGCCGGTAGGCACCGTCCGTCCCCGCCTGGTGGTGGAATGGCGTCAACGAGTGGCCGGCGGCGCCCGGCCTGACTCCGGCCTTTCCGTCACGCTTGCGTCGGACTTCTGACAATTGCGCCTTCCCAAACGGCCCCAACCCGGCCGTAAAACAGCTTTCGCGGACCGCGTTTTGCGGTAAGGCAGGGGTTATGGACCTGTACCTGCCCATCGCCAACCTGCCGGTCAACATAATCGTCATCATCGGGCTGGGCGGCGTTGTCGGGTTGCTTTCGGGGATGTTCGGGGTGGGTGGCGGTTTTCTCACCACGCCGCTGATGATCTTCTACGGCATTCCCCCCACGGTCGCGGCAGCATCGGCCACCACCCAGGTGACGGGCGCGAGCGTGTCGGGTGTGATCAGCCATCTGTCGCGCGACACGGTGGATATACGCATGGGTTCGGTTATGGTCGCAGGCGGCATTATAGGCGCGATGCTCGGCGCAGGCCTGTTCTCTCTGCTACAGGCAATGGGTCAGATCGATACCGTAATCGCCATTCTCTACGTGCTGATGCTGGGGTCGATTGGTGGGCTGATGGCCCGGGAATCCATCGGCGCGCTGGTCCGGTTGAAGACAGGGGCCGCCGCGCCCGCGCGAAAGCGGCGGCACCACCCACTGGTTGCGGCGTTGCCGATGCGCTGGAGGTTCTACAAATCCGGCCTCTACATCTCCCCGCTCGCGCCCCTGCTGTTGGGCATGGTCACGGGAATCATGACCATGCTGCTGGGCGTCGGCGGCGGCTTCATCATGGTCCCGGCGATGCTCTATCTGCTGGGTATGCAGACGCAGGTTGTCGTCGGCACGTCACTGTTCCAAATTCTGTTCACCACGATGGCAGCGACACTGGTGCACAGTCTTACGACCAAGGCGGTCGACATGGTCCTGGCGATCTTGCTCCTGATCGGCAGCGTGACCGGCGCGCAGATCGGTACACGCATCGCCCGGACGGTGAAGCCTGAATATCTACGCATGGTGCTCGCCTTCATTGTGCTCGTCGTGGCGATCCGAATGGCGTTGGGCCTGGGCTGGCAGCCGGACGAAATCTATACCATCGATGCCGGTACATGAGGCGAATTCTCACCCTGTTGCTACTGCCCCTGATCCCGCTGCTGGAGGGCGGGGCAACCTCCCCCCGGCTGGTGCCGGACGTGTCGCAGCGGACCGTCGACATCCAATACAGTTTCAAGGGCGCCGAACTGCTGCTGTTCGGTGCAATCGTCTATCCGGGCGGGCGGACACCCAAGGATCCGGCCGACGTGGTGGTCGTCCTGAAGGGACCCGAACGGCAGATCAGCATCCGCGAAAAGCAGAAAATCGCCGGAATCTGGGTCAACGCCGACAGCATGCGGTTCCAGTCCGCGCCAAGCTTCTATGCCATCGCCAGCTCCCATCCGATCAACCGGATCACTGACGAACGGACGGCCGCGATCTATGAGCTCAGCATCGGCAACATCCAGTTGTCGCCGACCTCGTTCAGCGACTCCGCCGAAATCACGCGCTTTGTACGTGGCCTCATCGATCTGCAGGAACGGCAGGGCCTGTTCGTGCAAAGGGCGGGCACCGTCGAGATCACCGACGGGGTGCTCTATCGCGCGCGCCTGCCACTACCCGCGCGCGCCGTGGTGGGTGACTATACGGCGGAAACATTCCTGATTCAGGATGGGCGCGTCGTCGCGGCTGCGATCCGCGACATTCAGGTGCGCAAATCGGGCTTCGAGCGGTTTATCGCCGCAGCCGCGGAGGAGTGGTCCTTTCTCTACGGCCTCGCCGCGACCTCCATAGCCGTGCTGATGGGCCTGTTGGCGGGCTGGATCGGCCGCCGCGTCTAGACCATTTCAAGAAGACGGTCAGCCTTACACAAAACGTGTAAATTCAACGTGATAAAGCATTTTTCAGCCACAAAAGCCGTTTCCAGATTTCCTGAAAAAGCTCTAACCCCCTAAAATTCTGCCAAGGCTAAAACAGTTATTTACCCTGCCGGCATAAGCTTGGTGGCCGGGCGTATCGGACGTGCGGCTCGCAGGGGCAGTAAGGGTCAGAACCTATGGACGACATGGCGGGATCCTTCTCCCTTCCCTCGGCAAGGCCGTTAACGGGCGCGCAGGAGCAAATCAGCGGCTGCGACAGTACCCCGATCGAGCCCATCGGCGTCGTCTTCCAGATTTCGGGCGGCAGTTCGCAGATTGTCATCAACCTTCAGAGCATTGAGCAACTGGCCCGCCACCCCGACCCCTGCATTGCGATGACGGGCCAGGTTGGCAGCCAGATCAAGATGCGCCTGGGGTCGCTGTGGATCATCGCCAGCGTCCGGTCGATGGCGCTTGACCGGCGGGACGCTGGCCGGGTCATCGCGGACGTCGACTTCCTGGGCGAAGGTGGCGAGGACAACGGCACCCTTGTGGATTTCCGCCGTGGCGTAACCCGGTATCCGATACCGGGCACCCATGTCTATCCGTTGTCTAGCGATGACATGGACCAGATCTATGCCGCGCACGATCGCGCGCATGTCCGGATTGGCACCGTCTATCCCACCCGCGACACGGGGGCGGCACTGTATGTCGACGCGCTGCTCGGCAAGCATTTCGCGCTGCTCGGATCGACCGGCACCGGCAAATCGACTTCGGCGGCGTTGATCCTGCACCGCATCTGCGACCAGTCGCCCAAGGGGCACATCGTGATGATCGACCCCCACGGCGAATATGGGGCTGCGTTTGCTGAAAATGGTGCGATCTATGACGCGGGCAACCTCGCTTTGCCCTATTGGCTGATGAATTTCGAGGAACATTGCGAAGTGTTCGTCACGTCACAGGGCCCGGAACGGGCGCAGGACTGCGACATCCTCGCCAAATGCCTGCTCGCCGCGCGTGCGAAAAACCGCGTGGCCGAGGGGATGTCCCGCCTGACGGTGGATTCGCCTGTTCCTTATCTGCTGTCGGACCTGACCACGATCATCTCCAATGAAATGGGCAAGCTGGACAAGGGCACCAACTCCCTACCCTTTATGCGTCTCAAGGCCCGGATCGACGAGATCAAGGCCGACCCGCGCTACAGCTTCATGTTCTCGGGCATGCTCGTCGCCGACACCATGCAGGATTTCCTGGCCAAGGTCTTTCGCCTGCCGTCGGACAGCAAGCCCATTTCCATCATCGACACCTCGGCCATGCCCACGGAAATCACGTCGGTGGTCGTGTCGGTGCTTTCCCGCCTGGTGTTCGACTATGCGATCTGGGCACGCAGCGAGCCGCAGCGCCCGGTCCTCCTGGTATGCGAAGAAGCGCACCGGTACATCCCCAGCACCACGACCGGCGGCGGCCAGTCGGTACGGAAGATACTGGAACGGATCGCCAAGGAAGGCCGCAAATATGGCGTGTCGCTGGGCCTGATCACACAGCGGCCGTCAGACCTTGCCGAAGGCGTGCTGTCGCAGTGCGGCACGATCATAGCCATGCGTCTTAACAACGATCGCGACCAGCAGTTCGTCAAGGCAGCCATGCCGGAGGGCGCGCGCGGGTTCCTCGATTCCATCCCCGCGCTGCGCAACCGCGAATGCATCATCTGCGGTGAAGGCGTGGCGATCCCGATCCGCGTGGCACTCGATACGCTCGAGGAAACACGGCGGCCCGCATCGGGCGATCCGAGCTTCTCACGCCTGTGGCAGGAGTCGGGTGGCGAAGGCGACATCCTCAACCGCACGATTACGCGCTGGCGCAATCAGGGCCGCTGAACGCAGGCAGGCGTCTGGCCGCCACAGGAACATGGACCGCTCGACGGCGCACTGATATGCAGCCGTCATGCCGAAATATCTGCACACTATGATCCGGGTCAGCGACCCTGTCGCGACCATCCGCTTTTTCGAGCTGATCGGCCTGCGGGAGACAAATAGGTTCGACAGCCAGCAGGGCCGATTTACCCTCATCTTCCTTGCCGCGCCGGGCGACGACGACGCTCAGGTCGAGCTGACCTACAACTGGCCATCCGAAGGGAGCGAGCCGGAGCGATATGAGGGCGGACGCAATTTCGGCCACCTCGCCTATCGGGTCGAAAATATCTACGAAACGTGCCAGCGGCTGATGGACGCGGGAGTGACGATCAATCGCCCGCCCAGGGACGGGCACATGGCGTTCGTGCGGACGCCCGACGGCATCTCGATCGAACTCTTGCAGGACGGGCATCTGCCCCCGCAGGAGCCGTGGGCATCCATGCCCAGCAGTGGGGAGTGGTAGGCCTGTCACACTGGCCGGACACAAGAATCCTGGCGCTGACCGGAGCAAAGCTGCCGATCATTCAGGCGCCGATGGCGGGATCTTCCGGCGTCGATCTGGCGGTCGCCGCGATCAGCGCCGGTGCCGTGGGCTCGCTGCCCTGCGCGCTCCTGTCGCCCGAACAGGTCGAGGCCCAGACAGGCGAGGTCCGTTCCCGGGCAACCGGGCCGCTCAACCTCAATTTCTTCTGCCACACGCTTGATGACGCCCCGGACGACAGCGAATGGCGCAGGCGGCTGGCGCCTTATTATGAGGAAGCGGGAATCGACCCGGCCTCGTCCGCGGGGGCGCCACCGCGAGTGCCGTTCAACGCCGCGATGGCCGCCACCGTCGAAAGGACACGGCCGGAGATTGTCAGCTTTCATTTCGGCCTTCCGCCGGAGGATCTCTTCCGCCGCGTCCGCGATACCGGCGCGATCATCATCAGCAGCGCCACCACAGCAGCGGAGGCACGCTGGCTCGCCGACAGGGGAACTGACGCCATCATCGCCCAGGGGTTCGAGGCGGGCGGCCATGCCGGACACTTCCTTGCCGGTCACCGGCCGATGGGACTCTTCGCGCTGGTCCGCACGATCCTTTCCAGCGTCGACGTACCTGTGATTGCCGCAGGGGGCATCGTCGATGGCGCCGGCATTGCGGCCGCATTCATGCTTGGCGCCAGCGCCGTGCAGATCGGGACGGCCTATCTTGCGACTCCCGAAAGCCTGATCGGACCCGCTCACCGCGCCCGGCTGGGAACGCAAAGCGGAGAGACGACAGTGATAACCAACCTGCTGACGGGGCGAGAGGCGCGGGGCATGCGCAATCGCCTGATCGACGAGATGGGCCCGATGTGCGAGAATGCACCCGCTTTCCCTCATGCGGCAACGGCCCTGGCGTCGCTGCGCGCCCAGGCTGAAGCCCAGGGCCGGGACGATTTCAGCTCGCTTTGGGCTGGACAGGGCGCGTCGCTGGTACGGGAGACCGGAGCGAAGCAATTGACCGAGCAGCTGGCGCGAGACGCGCTGGCCCTCCTGGAAGGCAGAAGATGAACACCATCGAAATCATGTGCATCCCCGTGCTGAATGACAACTATGTCTGGCTGGTCCATGACGCGAGGAGCGGCGAAACGACAGTTATCGACCCTGCTGTCGGGGAACCGGTGCTGCGCGCTGCCGCCGACAGGGGCTGGACCATCACCCAGATCTGGAACACCCACTGGCATCCAGATCACGTCGGAGGGAACAGCGAGATAAAGGCAGCGACAGGATGCAAGGTTACAGGCCCGGCGGCCGAAGCGGGCAAGATCGACACGCTTGATGTCGTGGTGAAAGAGGGCGACGTCGCCACACTGGGCGATCAGCATGCGCAAGTGTGGGAGGTTCCCGCACATACGGCGGGGCACATCGCCTATTACATGCCCCAGGCGGGCGTCATCTTCGTCGGCGATACGCTGTTTGCCATGGGCTGCGGCAGGCTGTTTGAAGGCACGGCGGAACAGATGTACCGCAACATGCGCCGGTTGGCTGCCTTACCGCCGGAGACGAATGTCTATTGCGCGCATGAATATACGCTCTCCAACGGTAAGTTCGCGCTGTCGGTCGAGCCCGATAATGCCGAGCTGACGGCCCGCATGGCCATGGTGACGGCGATGCGGGAACGCGGCGAGCCGACCGTGCCGATGACGATCGCGCTTGAACGGGCCACCAACCCCTTCATGCGCGCCGCCGACGTAGAAGAGTTCGCGCGCCGTCGGGCCGAGAAAGACAGGAGCTGAGGCGCAAGGACGTCGCGCGGCGCGATCTGCCGAACGTCAGCCTGACAGGGGAGCCCCGCCGGGGTCAAGCGCGCCGAGAACCGCCACGATGACGACAATCGCCACCGCACAGCCGGTTTCCAGCGCGAGCGACAGGCGCAGATGCGTCGCCGCGCCGGGCTCGCCGTTCACCAGCGCGGGCGTCAGACGCCAGCGATTGAACCCGGCGAAGGCGAGCATCGCTACGAACAGGCCAATCTTTACGGCCAGCAGGACGCTCCAGCCGCTCGTGACGCTCCAACCCGGCCGGGAAATAGCATAGGCATTGAAAACGCCGGTCAGCGTCAGCAATGTCACGACCAGCGTGCCCGTGGCGGCAAAACCGGCAAGGCGTCGCGCCGCCTCCTCCTTTGGCTTTCCCGGCAGCAAGGCCGCCAGCAACAGCATCAGCGCGCCCAGCCACAAGGACGCGGCGCCCAGATGTATGACATCCGCAACGCGCTGGGCCGTTCCGAGGGCACCTTCGCCTGCGCCTGCATGGCCCGTCCAGGCAGAGGTACTCAAGGCCAGCACCCCCGCGAGAGTGTGCAGCGCCGGGCGGCCGCTCACCGCCGCGAACAGGACAAGCAAAGCCAGCGCCAGGAGCCGGACGGCAAGCACCTTGCCAAGCGGGGTGGCGGAGAGAACGGCCGAAGCGATTGGCCAGTCGAGAGCCGACACAGGCATCGCCGCCATCGCGGCGATGCTGGCTGCCGCCCACCAGACCGACGCTGCGGCGGCCACGAGGGCGAGTGCGGCGACGAGGGCGCGGGACTTCCTGGATAGGGTTTGCCGCAGCGTGAGCAGATAGAGCGGCATCCCCGCCGCCGCGAGCATCGCTGCGGCGCCCAGGGCGCGGGCGGCGACGAGATCAGCCTCAGGCATCACCCAGCGCCGCTATGATCAGCGGACCGTAAAGCTGTGCTTGCCTTCGATGCGGTGCTGATCGGCGGCCACGACATGCCATTGCAGCAGATACGTGCCTGCCGGAAGGGCGCGAGGGAATGTAACGGTGAGCGTCTTGCCGTCTACCTTGGACGTGAAGCCCTTTATCGGCATCGGATCGTGGTTCGCCATGCCGGGCATCCCGGTCATGGTCAGATCGATGCCGGACAAGGGCGCAACAAGATTTTCCGAAAAGGCGAGTGTGATCTTCGTCGGCTTGGTCACGACGGCGTTCGCCGCGGGGGCCGCCGACACCAGTTTGGGGTGAGCGACGGCAACAGAAGGCAGCATCAACAGGGCCGACAGGGCGAGCGAAGCGAGGGGGAAACGCATGAGACCTCCAATGGACGTGTCGGACAAACCGACGTGTTGAAAGATTATACGTCCCCGAAGCAGCCATCCCTCATCCGCAGCCAAACTTGTCCGGGTGCTGTTGGAGTCTCTCTGATGGATTTGATCGAGCAAGCGGGGCCATGCCGGAACCGGCCCCGCTTCCTCACATGACAATCAGAACTTCACGCCGGCCCGGACGTACCAGAAGCCGCCATTGTAGCCGAAGGGCGATGAGTCGATATACTGGTTGCCGTTCCCGGGCAGACCCGTGTTCGGATCGATCGAACGCAGGTCCTTGTCCGGATAGGTATCGAACAGGTTCTGGACACCGGCCGACAGGCTGAAATTGTCGGTGAACCGATAGGTGCCTTCCAGATCGGCCACGACCTTGTAGCCGAAGGTCTGGGCGGCGCCAGTGCTCGAGGTCACGGTGAACTTGTCATAATAGTTCACGCGCGCCAACAGGGAGAACGGTCCGCTGCTCCACGTCTCGGTCAGGTTGACGCGGACCTGCGGCAGGATTTTCTCCAGGTTGGCCACACGGTCGTTGCTGACGATGACGGGATCTCGGTC
This sequence comes from Sphingobium sp., assembly GCA_036278355.1. Lineage (GTDB taxonomy): Bacteria > Pseudomonadota > Alphaproteobacteria > Sphingomonadales > Sphingomonadaceae > Sphingobium. The sequence continues at coordinate 4,807 of DASULD010000019.1, read as the reverse complement.
AATCACCTTCGTCTTGTTGTAATTGAGGCTGAGCGAGGTGTTGAACGTCCCCGCGCTGTCGGTTGGGATGACGCTGGTCAGCACCGCGTCGATACCCTGGGTCCGTGTCTTGAACGCATTGGTAAGATACTGGACGCGGTTGAGTTCGTCGGCGTTCGTGACCCCGAGGGCCGCCAGCGCGACCCTGTCCGCAGGTGTCACGACAAAGGCCTGGGACAGACCGAGACGATCCCGGATGCGGATGTTGTAATAGTCAACGGTGAGGTTGATGCCCGATCCCGGAGTGATGACGATGCCGCCCGTCAGGTTGACCGACTTTTCCGGCTTCACGGGCACCGCTCCAAAGTAGATCGAGGCGGGATGCGTAACCGAGAAGGTCCCGGTCTGGATCGGCGTCGTGCTGCCGGCAACGAAGTTCAGCGTCACATTGTCGACATTGGTCTGGCCGGGCGAAGGCGCATGGAACCCGGTGCTGGCCGCGCCACGAATGGCGATGGCGCGCGACAGCTCATAGCGAGCCGAACCCTTGAAGTTCGTGGTGCTGCCAAAGCTGCTGAAATGCTCATACCGTGCCGCTGCGCCCAGGGTGAAGGCATCGGTGATGTCTGCCTCCAGGTCGATATAGCCCGCATAGCTGCGGCGCGTGCTCAATCCCACGCGTTGCGGTCCGAAACCGGTGGATCCGTTCGATCCCACCGAACTGATCACCACGGACGTGGCGCCGCCGGGCTGTTCCACAACTTGCCGGGTGAACGGACCGGCGTCCCACGACGCCCTGTCGCCCAATCCGACTTCATAGGTCTCGCGACGGTATTCCGCGCCCCAGGCTATGTTGAGCGGGCTGGCGAGGCCAAGCTCGACAGGATAGCTGAAATCGGCGTTGAAGTTGGTTTCGCTCTGCTGAAGCTTGCCAAGGTAGAAGCTGGTCGGCGAAGTCGGCCCGAACGACGGATTGACCGTGTCATCAAGGAAATAGCGCAGCTGGTTCTGCCCGTAGCTGGCCGAGACATCGTAAGTGAGTTCTCCGCTCTTGCCGCGATAACCCACGGTTCCGGCGAGATCGTCGATCTTGCCCGAGAAGATCGGCGTGAAGCCATTCGGGAACATCGTCGCGAAGTTGAACGTAGGTCCGGTCGCGTCACGATTGCCGTTCGGAAGCTGATTGAGATAATAGGTTACGGCAAACAACCCGGTACGGGGGAAATTGGCGGTATCCAGCGGCTGGCGATAGTTGAAGTTCTGCCGCCCTTTACCATGGCTGTAGTTTCCGAAGAAATAGACCTCGCTGTCGCCCAGATCGAAAGCGCCGTTGATGAACAGGCGTTGCGCCTCCATTTCCGTCTTACCCCAGTGTTGTACGGGGTTGGGAATGGTCAGTTCCGGATGTTCCTGACTGAGCTGGAGCGCGCCCGGCCTCTGCGTGCCACGGCTGGTCGCGCCGTTCTTGGCATATTCGGCGCTGATGTTGACGAAGCCTTCGTCTCCCAGCGCAAACCCCTTGTTGAGGGCGAGTTGGTAATCCTTGCCGTCGCCCTCATAATACTGGCCGTATCGGGCCTGGCCGGTAAAACCGGAATTACCCTTCTTGAGCGAAATATTGATGACGCCCGCAATGGCGTCCGAGCCATACTGCGCCGATGCGCCGTCGCGCAGCACCTCGACCCGGTCGATCGCGATGGCCGGAATTTGCGAAAGGTCGACAGCCTGGCTCAGCAGAGAGAGGGCGCTGACGTCGACATTGACCAGGGCCGAGCGATGGCGCCGCTTGCTGTTGACCAGAACCAGCGTCTGATCTGGCGGAAGGCCGCGCAGGTTGGGCGGGCGAACGAAGGAGGAGCCGGTTGAAATAGCCGCCTGAGGCACGCTGAAGGAAGGTATCACCGCCTGAAACAGCGAATTGGTGTCGGAAGTGCCCTGGCGCGTCAGATCTTCCGAAGTGAACACGTCGATCGGAATGGCCGACTGCGTCGCCGTGCGATTGACCCGGCGTGTGCCGGTCACCACGATGACGTCGGCCGTCGCGGCTTCGGCACCGTCTTCAGCTGCCGCGAAAGCTGATAGCGGCAGTAGCGACACCATCATCGCTCCACTGAGCAAGATATGCGTTTTTTTGCTATTCACCCTTTTAACTCCAACACAAATAAAATTATTATTTTTAATGGACGCGTGTTTTCATACACTGTCGTGTACAAGATGGTCGTGTTATAAATGAAGCAACCCAAATCAGAATATTATTATATTACACCGTCATTGGACCCACGTTTATGTGGGGTCCATCGAACATTGTGGCGTTAGAACCGGGTTTCGGCAGAATTTTTATCCGAACTTTTCGGGTCACGCGGTGCTTAATGCTGCCACGGATATTTTTTGAACATGAATGAGCTGGAGCACTATTTGACATGTTTTCAACAATAGCAGATTGACGCCCGCGTTCGCGCCGCGCGACGGAGCAGACGCGTCCCGCAACGGTTCAACCGCGGTGTGCGGGATTCGTCCGGCCAGCGCGTATACTGATCGAGATAGATCCGCTGGAAAGGTACGATGCACGATATCGATCAACTGCTGTCCATGTTGCAGAGCCGTCCGGTTCCGTCGCAACTCAATGACATCGAAGACGCGGTGCTGACCGGCCTCGCGCGGCATCGCGATCGGCTGATCGCCCGACGAGGCCTTGCCATCGCGTGCGTCATGGCGGCGTTCATGGGCCTGGCCGCCGGCGCGGGCACCGAAGAATCAGCAGCAGCAGAACGGTTGCTCGGTGTGCCCGCCGCCGCCCCGTCACATTTACTGGCAAGCTGAATGCAAGGCGTCTCACGCTATGCGCTCGTCGCGCTGGTGGCCTTTCTCGCGGCTCTTGCCGCCTTATGGGTCGGCCGCGCGGTTCTGGTGCATCGGCCGCCACATGACGGGCGCCTTCACGCGTTCGTGCATGAGAAGCTTGACCTCGACGCACGCCAGACGCGGCAGATCGAACTGCTGGAGGCGCGCTTCTCCAAACGGCGTGAGCGGCTGGACGCCGACCTGCGCGATGCCAATGCCGAACTGGCGGATGCCATGTCGTCGGAGCATGGGTATGGCCCGGCCGTCGAGCGCGCGGTCGATCGGTCCCACATGGCAATGGGTGAGCTTCAGAAGGCGACGCTGAGCCATGTTTTCGCCATGCGTGCGGTGCTCCGCCCGGATCAGGCGCGGCGTTTCGACAAAGCCGTTGTTGACGCATTGACCGAGCCACCGCAAGATTGATCCGCCATGTCAGGGCGCGACGACTTGATGGATGATGGCGCTGCCGTCGCCGCCGCCTTGTCCGGCCTTCAGGAGGGGTATCGCGTTCTGTTGCGGCGCCACCGCGAGCCGGTGTTCCGCCTTGTCCGCAGCCACATCGGTGAGGAGGACGAAGCGCTGGACGTCACACAGGAATGCTTCGTGTCCGCGTTCGCCGCGCTTCATCGCTACGACCCCGAGCGACCGTTCCGCCGGTGGATCTTGCGCATTGCGGTCAACAAGTGCCGGGACTGGGGACGCCGCCGTGCTGTTCGCCGCTTCCTTGCCTTCGCAAACCCCCTGGAGGAGGCGGAGGACGTGCCCGACCCCTCCCCCAACCCCGAAGCCGCCCTGTTCTCCAGCGCAGAAGTCGCGCGTATCCGTGCGGCGCTCTCCGCGCTGCCGCGCTCCCTCAAAGATCCCCTTATTCTCTGTTCGATCGAGGGACTGAGCCAGGACGAGGCCGCGGCGGTTCTCGGCGTAAGCCGCAAGGCAATCGAGACGCGGGTATACCGGGCACGGCAGAAATTGTCCGAGATGCTCAAGGGATAGGGGACGACGACGCGTACCCGACATGATGGAACTTTCCACTTTGCTTCACCGCCGCCGCTTTCTGTCGGCCTCTGCCGTTATGCTGGCGTCGCTTGGTGCGGCCCGGCTGTACCCCTCGTGGGCCCGCAGCGGCACCGAAGGCATTGGCACTGCGGGAGCGCTCTCGGGCAACAGCATCGCGCTGACCATTGCAGAGAGCCACTTTGCCACCGGCGGCCGGTCGGCCCACGCCATCACGGTCAACGGGACGCTCCCCGCGCCGCTGATCCGCCTGCGCGAGGGACAGACGGTACAACTTGCCGTGACCAACCGCCTGAACGAGTCGAGCTCGATACACTGGCACGGTCTGCTCGTCCCGTTCCAGATGGACGGCGTACCAGGCGTCAGCTTTCCCGGCATCGATCCGGGTGAGACCTTCGTCTACGAATTCCCCATCACCCACTCGGGCACCTATTGGTATCACAGCCACTCCGGCATGCAGGAGGCGATGGGTCTTTACGGCCCTATCGTGATCGATCCCGCCGAACCGGACCCTGCCCCTTACGACCGCGAACATGTGCTGGTACTGTCGGACTGGAGCCCGATGCATCCGCATGAGCAGCTCCGCCGCCTGAAGCTGATGAGCGGCTATTTCAACCGGCAGAAACAGACGCTCGCCGGGCTGCTCAAGGGCGAGGACCAGCGCCAGCGCGAGCGGCTCGAATGGGCCGCAATGCGCATGGACCCGACCGACATATCGGACGTGACCGGCACCACTTACAGCTTCCTCATCAACGGCCACGGAACCGCCGAGAATTGGATAGGCCTGTTCCGACCCGGCGAGCGTGTGAGGCTGCGCGTGGTCAACGCGTCAGCGATGACGAACTTTAACTTCCGTGTTCCGGGCCTGCCCCTTACCGTGGTCGCGGCCGATGGCCTCCCGGTTCAGCCAGTGGAAACCGATGAGGTTCAGATCGCGATCGCGGAAACCTACGATTTCATCGTCACGCCCGGT
>DASULD010000018.1:0-17836 GCA_036278355.1 Sphingobium sp. | reverse complement strand
CGCAATACCGCGATCATGATCGACACCGCCCTTCTTGAAGCATTCGGGAACCTGCTCGGCCCGAAAGGGGTGATAACGGACCGGGATTCGATCACGCCCTGGCTGACGGACTGGCGCGGGCGGTTCCACGGGCAAAGCCCGGCGATCCTCGCGCCGGCCACGACCGCCGAGGTGGCATCCGTATTGAGGCTTGCTCACGAACGGCGGATTGCCCTGGTCCCGCAAGGTGGCAACACCTCCATGGTCGGAGGGGCCACTCCACCTGCCGACGGCAACGCCCTTATCCTGTCGTTACGGCGGATGAATCGGATACGCTCGATCAGCACGGACGCGAACCAGGCCGTATGCGAGGCCGGCGTCATCCTCTCGACGCTGCACGACGCGGCGGCGGCGGCCGGTCGCCGCTTTCCCCTCAGCCTGGCCGCCAGGGGATCGGCCACGATCGGGGGCCTTGTCTCGACGAACGCGGGCGGGACGCAGGTACTGCGCCACGGCACGATGCGCGGACTGGTGGAAGGAATAGAGGCGGTGCTGCCCGATGGCAGCATCTTTGACGGCCTGGCGCCGCTCAAGAAGGATAATCGCGGCTACGACCTCCGGCATCTGCTGATCGGGGCAGAGGGTACTCTCGGCGTCGTCACGGCGGCCACGCTCACCCTGGTTCCGCCGATCACCGGCCGGGCCACCGTTTGGGTCGGTGTTGGCGGGCCGCAGGACGCTCTTGCCCTCCTGCGCTGGCTTCAGCGGCGGTTCGGATCGATTGTCGAGGGGTTCGAAGTGATGGCGGACGACTGCGTCGGCCATGTGCTCGACCATATTCCCGGCACCCGCCTGCCGATCGCGGCTCCCGCCCCGTGGCATACGTTGATCGAGATCGATCTGAGCGCGCTGGATGACGGCCAGGCCGCCGTGGAGGCGGCGCTCGCCGGGATGCTGGCCGAAGGAGGCATCGGCATCATTGACGCTGCTGTGGCGCAGAACGAAAATCAGGCGGAGGCATTCTGGCGCCTGCGGGAATCGATATCGGAGGCTGAACGGGCGCGCGGGCCGACCCTGCAGTTCGACATCAGCGTGCCGGTCGATGCGATGCCCGATTTCATGACTGCAATCGCTGCGGAAGCCACGGGCCGCTTTCCCGGAACGACCGCCTCGTCCTTCGGCCATCTGGGCGACGGCAACGTCCATTTTCACGTCCGTGCGCCCGCAGGGACGGCCGATGGTTCGGGCTGGATCGCCGCGAACGGAGAGGAGATCGCTCGGTTCGTGAACGACCGGCTGGTCGCGCGCGGCGGGTCCATTTCGGCCGAACACGGCATAGGCCAGATGAAACGCGCGGAACTGGGCCGCCTGTCCTCGCCCGCCCGCCTCGCCGCTCTGCGGGCCATCAAGACGGCGTTCGATCCGGACGGCATCATGAATCCGGGCAAGCTCATCCCGCTTGCATCGGAGGGCTGAGAACAGTATCGGGAGCCGCACTTCCGCACGCGGGACCGCAGACCGGCCCGTCCGATCTGGAGATTCTTCCATGGCCAGCGCGCCCGATTCCAGCCTGCCGATCTTTTACAATGCGCTCGTTCCGCTCAACAGCAATGAGCACGGCAACTACCGGGTGCGCGGCACGGACAAAGCGCCTTTCCTGGGCGCGCAACATGCGGTGCCCCTCACGGTCGATGAATTCGTCCTCGCGCAGCGCTTCATGCCGATCATCTTCTCTGCGGGGGCGGATCCGGTGCCGCTGGCGCTGATGGGCCTGAACGAGGGCGTCAACACCTTCGTCGACGAAGAAGGCAAGCTTCGCGGGCCGTCCTACGTTCCCGCTTATGTCCGCCGCTATCCCTGGATGCTCGCAAGGCTGCGCCCCGATACTGACGAACTGTCACTATGCTTCGATTCCACGTCCGAGATCATCGGCGAATTCGATGAGGGCGATCTGCTGCTGGAGGACGGCCAGCCGACAGAGATCACGAAAAACATCCTCAAATTCTGCGAGGAATTCGAACAGTCGGCACATCGCACCGGGCAGTTCATGAAGGATCTGAAGGAACTCGGCCTCCTGATGGACGGCGAGGTCGCGATCCAGATGCCCGGCAACGACCAGCCGTTCGTTTATCGTGGATTCGTGATGGTCAACGAGGAAAAGCTGCGCGATCTGCGGGGTGACCAGCTTCGCAAGATCAACCAGAACGGCATGTTGCCGCTGATACACGCCCACCTGTTCTCTCTTCAGTTGATGCGTGAGATCTTCCAGAGTCAGGTCGAACAGGGCCGTCTGCCCACGGCGCCCGTACCCGAACCCGTCGGCTGATTCCGAAAACATTCCATCGGCCCAAGCAGCCGCAAGGCATCATTTCCATCCCGATGGAGTGATGCGCCTGTTCGCCGCGTCAGAGCGTCGTTCGTCCGCGCGCGGGCCAATGCCTACGCGCTTGTTTGACGCTTCGGCCAAATGGGATCATTTCGGGGTACGGGGTGGTTGAAAAATAAACCGTTTTGCCCTAAATAAGGACAGTGCACGTGCCTGTTCCCCTTTCGGGCACTGCACGGATGCCTTCCTTTTGGAAGGCGTCTCCTCCCTGAACCTGGCCACCCTATGCTTGCATAGGGTGGTTTTTTTGTGGAGCGCCCTACTCCGCCGCGATCGCAAAATCGCCGCGGGATACCTCTTCCGCCAGCGCTGCGGCCAGTTCGGCCATCAGCGCGCATATCGCCCTCACGCGCCGTCCGGGACGATCCAAGGCATCATCCAGATAGAGGTCGCGCGAAATTTCGACCTGAATCGCATGACGCCCCGCCCCTGGCCGGCCGTGGCGCTCGACGAGGTAATAGCCCGGATAAGGATGATTCACGGCCGCGGTCAGGCCGTGCCGCGACACGATGGCCCTGACAAGCTCCGCAAAACGCGGCGACGCGCTTGCACCGAAGCGATCGCCGATCACCACGTCGGGCGGGCGGCCGTGCCGTTCCCCGATAGTCAGCGGAGGCATCGAGTGAAGATCGATCAGCAACGCCTGGCCATGCCGCGCCTGAATGGTGTCGAGCAGCCCCGCGATAGCCATATGATAGGGCATATGGATGGTGCGGATACGCGCCAGCGCTTCCTCCCACGGCATGGGACGACTCCATAAGTCCCCGGCTCGGGACAGAGAGCGCGGGAACAGACCCAGCCCCCCACGCTGCTTGGCCGACTGGATCAGCGGCTGGCCTGCGGGAATCACGTCTATCGTGCGGGGATCGATGTCGCGCGAGTCGCGATTGAGGTCGATCGCGGCACGGGCCGTCCCGGCGACGACCGCGCCGTATCCGGCATCGACCAGATCGGCGACAAGGATATCGGCATAGCGGTCCTCCAGCCGCCGGAGGACTTCGACAGGCTGCCGGCTGCGCGTGAGGAGGGAGGACGGATAATCGCGCCCGGCGTGCGGAACAGAAAAAAGGACAGGGAACGCCCCCGCCCTGTCGCCCAGTACCTCAAAAGGCGAATGGGCCTCCGATCCCTGACCGGAGGGTCCCATGTGCGGAGATTGGCCCTGACTCTTAACTTCGTTCATTTTGCTCCTAAACGGCCGACGTTAAGCGCTTATCCATAAAGAATAAGGATAAACATGCGGCATTGACAGTAGGGAATCCGCTCGCGGCTCGTCACGCCCGGTGGAACGTGGAGGAAGGTGGATCGATGATCCGTATCCTGTTGGCCGAAGATGATGAGGCCATGCGGCAGTATTTGGCGCGTGCGCTGGAGCGTTCCGGCTACGATGTCGTTTCGGTGGATCGGGGAACGGACGCGCTCCCTCTCCTTGAACGTCAGGCGTTCGACCTGCTGCTGACCGACATCGTGATGCCCGAAATGGACGGTATAGAGCTTGCCCAGCACGCTGGCAGACTGGCCCCGGACATGCGGGTTATGTTCATTACAGGTTTTGCGGCGGTAACGATGAAGGCCGGTAAGGCCCTGCCAAAAGCAAAGGTATTGTCCAAGCCGTTCCACCTGCGGGATCTGGTGCTCGAGGTAGATCGGATGTTTGGCCTCGACAGCGCGTCGGGGCTGTAGTCGAAGCATAGGCCGGGCCGCCCGCCCCAGGTTCACCCCGCCCCGCACGCCTTCAATCGGCGATCACCGCCTCAAGGTCGCCGAGCGGCGGAAGTGGTTCGCCCGCCATAGCGGCGTCGAGGCGGGTACGGTCCAGCTTGCCCTCCCACGCCGCGATTACGATCGTCGCCACCGCATTGCCCATGAAATTGGTGAGGCTGCGGCATTCGCTCATGAAGCGGTCGATACCCAGAATCAGGGTCATTCCTGCTACGGGGACCGACGGCACGATCGACAGCGTTGCCGCCAAAGTGACGAATCCGGCACCCGTAACGCCTGCCGCGCCCTTGCTGCTGATCATCGCGACCAGCAGAAGGGAGATCTGCTCGTCGATCGAAAGATGCGTGTTCGTGGCCTGGGCGATGAACAGGGCCGCGAGCGTCATGTAGATATTGGTGCCGTCCAGATTGAAGCTATAGCCGGTGGGCACGACAAGGCCGACCACGCTCTTGTCGCAACCCGCCCGCTCCATCTTCTCGACCAGGCTCGGCAATGCCGCTTCGGACGAGGATGTGCCCAGCACCAGCAGCAGTTCGGATCTGAGATAGACGATCAGGCGCACAATACGAAAACCGGCCGCGCGCGCGATAAGGCCCAGCACCAAGAGAACAAACAACAGGGCCGTGGCATAGAAGGTCACCACCAGTTCGGCCAGACTGGCGAGGCTGGCAAGACCATAAGCGCCCACGGTGAACGCCATCGCACCGAACGCGCCGATGGGCGCCGCCCGCATCAGGATCGACACAAGTCTGAACACCGTATGGGTGGCCGCGTCGAACAGTTCCATCAGGGGACGCCCGCGTTCGCCGATCAGGGTCAGCGCGATGCCAAACAGGATCGCCACGAACAGCGCCTGGAGAATATTGCCTTCGGCCACGGCAGCGATCAGCGTTGTCGGAATGATGTCCATCAGGAACGCGACAATGCCGTTTTCATGGGCTTTGCGCGTGTAATCCGCGATGCTGCCGGTATCGAGAGCCGCCGGATCGATGTTCATGCCTGCGCCGGGCTCCAACAGGTTGGCGACGATCAGTCCCACGATCAGGGCAAGTGTCGAGACGGCAAGGAAATAGGCGAGCGATCGCGCCGCGACCCGGCCGACGCCGGACAATTCCCGCATACCGCCGATACCCGTGACAACGGTGAGGAATATGACCGGTGCGATCACCATCTTGATCAACCGGATGAAGGCGTCGCCAAGCGGCTTCATCGCGGCCCCTGCTTGCGGCGCAATATGGCCAAGGAGAACGCCCACCGTGATCGCGATCAGCACCTGGACATAAAGATGGGTGTACCAGCGGCCACGAGCCTGCCGAATGTCCCGGTCATCCGCCCGAATGGAAACTCCCACGCCTCTCCTCCCCGCCAACGAATGCCCGCGACATTCCCGCTTTAGAGGGATTTCGCGCCTAGTGAAATCGTGTGTCGGTCCGCTCGTCATCGAGAAACCGGGAACGCGCGTCAGGCCCCAATAGCGCTTGCACAAAGGCGGGATCGACGCTAACAGCGCGTCTCCTGCAGCGGATTTTCGACGGAACTCCGCTCGGGCGATGTGTGGGCGTGTAGCTCAGTGGTAGAGCACTGTGTTGACATCGCAGGGGTCGCAAGTTCAATCCTTGCCACGCCCACCATTACCCCTCCCAGACAATCGCACCCCATCCCGCACCGCGCCCTCTTTTGCGGACGCCGCGGGTCTGCCGTCGCCCTCTCGCGGCGGGAAGACCTGCTCTGGCCCGCGTTGCTGGCGGCCTTTTTTGTTCCAGCAGCTCGCAATGAATTTGTGCGTGCACCGGATGTCCCGCGCCCGCTGCTATCGCCATTCCCGCGCCAAACGAAAAAGGCGGACCCGAAGGCCCGCCTCATCCTGTTTCCCCGTCTGTGAAGACGCGCGGGAGATCAGTGCTTCACGTTCGCCCAAACGCTCCGGTAGGACATATAGGCAAGCACCGTGGCGATGATCAGGAACAACAGCACGGCTACGCCGGCGCTCTTGCGGCTCTCCATCTTGGGCTCTGCCGTCCAGGTGAGAAACGCGGCGACATCCTGGGCCATCTGGTCCACCGTCGGCTTGGGCTGCCCCGCGCCATAGGTAACCTGCCCCTCCGCCGTCAGCGGCGGCGTCATCGCGATGTTGAGGTTGGCGAAATAGGGGTTGAAGTGCAGTCCCTCCGGCGTCTTGGCGTCAGGAAACTCCTTCAGCAGCTGCTCGCCCTTCGCGTTCTTGTAGCCCTCCTGGCTCTGATAGCCGGTCAGCAGCGAGTAGACATAGGCCGTGCCGTCATGGCGCGCCTTGGTCATCAGCGACAGATCAGGCGGGATCGCGTTGTTGTTGGCGGCGGCGGCGGCAACCTTGTTCGCGAACGGCAGCGGGAAGTGATCCGCCGGCACCGGCTCACGGCCAGCCGCCTCACCGGTCTTGGGATCGACGTCGGGCGTCTTGATGGACCAGCCCTTGGCGATCGCCTTCACCTCGGCTTCGCTATAGCCCAGTGCTTCAAGATCGCGGAACGCCACGAACTTCAGGCTGTGACAGGCCGCGCACACTTCCTTGTACACTTGGAAGCCGCGCTGAAGCTGCTGCTTGTCGTAATGACCGAACGGCCCTTCGAAGCTGAAGGAGACGTCCTTCGGCTTAAGGTGGAATTCGTGCTCGACCGTCGGCTTGGGCGGATCGCTGACGAAGGCGACCGCGCCGATCAGGAAGGAGACGAATAGCCAGCCCGCGAAAAAGAGGCCGACGAGAAATGCACCAATGCGAACCATTTTCTTGCGTCCCCTTTATGCGGCGGTCTGCGGCTGCGGATCGCTGCCCATTCCCGGCGGCGCGGTCCGCTCGCCCTCTATCGAACTCCGCCCCAGCACGGCCTCGGTAATGGAACCTGGCAACGGCAGCGGACGCTCAAAGGACGAAATGAGCGGCAGGATGATCAGGAAGTGGGCGAAGTAATAGGCCGAGGCAACCTGGCTGATCATCACGAACGGCTCTTCCGCCGGCGAACCGCCGCAATAGCCGAGGATCAGGACGTCCACCACGAGGATCCAGAAAAACTTCTTGAACATGGGACGATAGTTGCCCGAGCGGACGGGAGACGTATCGAGCCACGGCAGGAAGAAGAGCAGCAGGATCGACGCGAACATCGCCAGCACGCCGAGCAGCTTGGCCGGAATGAACCAGAAGTCGACGGTGAAAGCGCGCAGGATGGCGTAGAATGGCCAGAAATACCATTCTGGTACGATGTGCGCGGGCGTCGAGAGCGGGTTCGCCTCGATATAGTTGTCCGGGTGGCCCATGAAGTTGGGCGCGAAATACACCATCAGCGCGAACAGGATGAAGAACACGCCCGCCCCGAAACCGTCTTTCGCGGTGTAATAGGGGTGGAACGGCACCGTATCCTGCGGCCCCTTCACATCGACGCCGGTCGGGTTGGAAGAACCCGGGATATGCAGCGCCCAGATGTGCAGGATGATGACGCCCGCAATCACGAACGGCAGTAGATAGTGCAGCGAGAAGAAACGGTTGAGCGAGGCATTGCCTGGCGCGAAACCGCCCAGAAGCCATGTTTGGATCGGCTCGCCGACCAGCGGAATGGCACCAAAGAGACCCGTGATCACCTTCGCGCCCCAATAGGACATCTGCCCCCAGGGGAGCACGTAGCCCATGAACGCGGTCGCCATCATCAGCAGGAAGATGACCAGGCCGAGCAGCCACACCATCTCCCGAGGCGGCTTGTACGATCCGTAATAGAGGCCGCGGAACATGTGGAGATAGACGACGATGAAAAAGAAGCTCGCACCGTTCGCATGGGCATAGCGCATCAGCCAGCCGGCATTCACGTCACGCATCGCATGCTCGATGGACGAGAATGCGACCAGCTCATTCGCACCGAAGTGCATCGCCATGACGATGCCGGTAACGATCTGGATCACCAAGGCGAGGCCCGAGAGCACCCCGAAATTCCAGAAATAATTGAGGTTTCGCGGCACCGGATAGCCGCCGCCCACCGCGTTGTAGACGAGGCGCGGCAACGGCAGCCGGTCATCGATCCACTTCATCAGCGGAACCTTGGGGGTATATACATTTGCCCAGGGGAAACTCATGGATCTGTTCCTCAGCCTACGAGAATGGCGGTGTCGGAGGTGAACGCGTACGCCGGCACCTCGAGATTCTTGGGTGCCGGTCCCTTCCGGATGCGCGCGGCGGTATCATAATGAGATCCGTGGCACGGGCAGAAATACCCGCCGAACTCACCTCTGCTCTCGCCTTCGCCGGCGCCCAGCGGCACGCAGCCCAGGTGGGTGCACACGCCCATCGTGATCAGCCATTCCTTGCGGCCGTCGACGGTGCGCTGCTCCAGCGACTGGGGATCGCGCAGGCTCGCGGGATCGACGGCATCGGCCGCGGCGATTTCCTGCGGCGTCAGATGGCGCACGAACAGCGGTTGGCTGCGGAAGGTCGTCTTGATTGCCTGACCCGGCTCGATACCGGCAAGGTCCACTTCGCTCGACGCCAGGGCGAGGACGTCGGCGCTGGGGTTCATCTGGTTGACCAGTGGAAGCAGCGCCACGACACCCCCAACGCCGGCGAAGCTCACCGCCGCGATGTTGATGAAATCACGCCGACGGACACCCTCGCCTTCTGCCGGAATTCCTTCGCTTGCCGTGTCTTCTAGCGTCGCCATGCATACAACCCTTGTTGTCCGTGACCGATTCACGGGTACCCGTGGCGGCCGATCGCGCGCTCCATTGCCCCGATCATCCACCTTTTTCAAGAGGTTTGACGCCCGCCGTGCACGGTTCGCAGCCGCCCCCCTTGACGCTGACGGGCGCGTGATAGCGTCCACGGTGGCAAATTGCCAACAGCATTTTGACCGTACAGTGACAAAGGGGCAGGCGCCCGTTATGGGCGACGTCATGCGGGTCGCTCTCTATCAGCCGGACATCGCCGGGAACGTGGGCACGATCATTCGCCTGGCCGCCTGTTTTTCCGTTCCGCTCGACATCATCCTGCCATGCGGCTTTCCTGCTTCGGATCGGCAGTTGCGCCGCGCGGCGATGGACTATGGCGTTGCCGCCCCGATTGAGCGGCACGTAAACGTGGAAAGTTTCCTGGCGGCGCAGGCCGATGGCGACCGTCGTATCGTGCTGCTGACCAGTCGCGGCGATACCCCGCTTCCGCGCGCCGCGTTCAGCCCCCTCGATACCCTGCTTTTGGGTTCGGAAAGTGCGGGCGTGCCGGACGAACTGCACGCACGGGCCGATCTGCGCGTGCGGATTCCGATGGCGTCGGGCTGCAGGTCCTTGAATATCGCGGTCGCAGCGGGCATCGCGCTGGGCGAAGCCCTCCGTCAGACAGGATTGTTCCCACGTGAAACCCCTTGACGATCAGCAGCAGCAAGCCCGGCACTGGTTCGAGTCCCTTCGCGACAGAATCTGCGCCGCCTTCGAGGATATCGAGCAGGAAGCGGGTGGCGACGCGCGCTTTGAGTTCACGCCGTGGGATCGGGAGGGCGACAATGTCGAGCCCGGCGCGCTGGAACAGGGCGGCGGCGGTGGCGGTGTGCGCGGCGTGATGAAGGGCAAGGTGTTCGAGAAGGTCGGCGTCAACGTATCAACGGTGGGAGGGCGCCTGGCGCCCGATTTTGCCGGGTCGATCCACGGCGCCGATCCCGACAACCCGCATTTCTTTGCCACCGGCATCAGCCTGGTGGCGCACATGGCCAATCCGCATGTTCCGGCCGTCCACATGAATACGCGCCTGCTGACGACGAGCCGGCGCTGGTTCGGCGGTGGTGCCGATCTCAATCCGCCGATTCCCTACGACGAGGACACGGCCGATTTCCACGCTGCGATGCGCGCTCCGTGCGATGCGCATGATCCGGCCTGCTATGATCGATTCCGGCAATGGGCCGATGACTATTTCTACATCCCCCACCGGAAGGTACATCGCGGCGTCGGCGGCATCTTCTACGACCAGCTTGAATGTGAAGACGACGCCTCCTTCAGTGCCAATCTTGCATTTACCAAAGCTGTGGGCGAAGCTTTCCTTGCAGTCTTTCCCATGATCGTGCGACGACGGATGAACATGACATGGACCGGGGCGGACCGGGCACGGCAGCTCGAATGGCGCGGACGATATGCCGAATTCAACCTTGTTTACGACCGGGGCACGCTTTTCGGTCTCAAGACGGGCGGCAATATCGAAGCCATCCTGATGAGCCTGCCCCCGCTTGCGACCTGGAGCTGAACGCGGGAGCTGGGAATGCCGCTTATTCCGGTGGAGGGACGACAGGTCGCCGCGGTGGTGACCTTTCTGGAGATGACGCGGCGTCCCAAGCCGTCGCCAGTCCTGTCGTCACCCCTGCGCCTGACCGCCTGGCGAGCGCCGGACTTGCAGAAATATCGGATATTGTTTCGGCGGGTGGGCGAGCCGTGGCTGTGGTTTTCGCGGCTGGCGATAAGCGATCACGAACTGTCCACGACCATTCACGATCCGCTTGTCGAGGTCCATGCCGTGCTGGACCCCAAGGGGATCGAGGTCGGTCTGATGGAGCTGGACTTTCGCGATGGGGAGAGCTGCGAGATCGCCTTTTTCGGGCTGGTGCCGCAGCTTTCGGGTCAGGGTCTGGGCCGCTGGCTGATGGCCCAGGCGCTCATGCTCGGTTGGCGGCCCGGCGTCGTCCGAATGACCGTGCGGACCTCGTCGACGGACGATCCGCGTGCCTTTTCTTTGTATCTGAAAACCGGGTTCGTGCCCGTGGGCCGCGCCATCCAGACCTTTGACGATCCCCGCCTGACCGGCATCCTGTCGCCGGATGCCGCCCCGCACGTGCCGATACTGAAAAGGCCTGTGAACGCGCCATGACGGGTCATCGTGGACCTGGTTTGGCTACCCCGTAAGCTGCCGGTAGATGCGCACCGTCATGACGATCATATAGGCCTGCCCGATCGCCAGTGCGACCGCCGCGCCGATATCGCCCGCCTGCCTGCCCGCTTCCGGGCCGCCGAGCGCCAGGCCGATCAGGCCCAGGATGACCTCCGCCACCGCCTGCCCCAACATGATCGGTATGGTCATGACGATCACGAACAGCAGCAGCCTTCCGAAATTCCCGCGCGAAGCGTCCCAGCTTGCGCGCAAAGACTTGAAGGGGCCAACGGAACGGTCGACTATGACGGCGTTGAGAAGCAGCAGCCGCGCCGAAAGCAGCATAGCCCCAACCAGCATGAACGTGGTTGCCGCCGCCCCGCCGAGCTTTGTCAGCAACAGCGCCGGAATGCCGAGGCCGAGGCCGACGATCAGGGCCGCGCCGAGTGCGACCGGCACCCGCCGAAATCCATGCGACAGCGCTTCGGCAAGGCTGACATTGGGCTTCATCGCCAGCGCATAGCAGCTCAGCGTGCCGCCGATCACGACAAGCGAGCAAACCAGAATCAAGAGAAGCGACGCGCCCGGAAGCTGCGGCTGCGGGCCCCGTTGATCCATTCTCATCGCGCGCATTTCCGGCGGAATCGACAGAAATATCAGGGCGACCGGAACGGCGACGAACAGCAGGACGAGCGGAAACAGCAACCCCGCCTCCCGCTTGATGAACTGGTTGGCGTCGGTCCACGCGGCGCCAATCGAAACCGGCTTCATTTCTGCTGACACTCCCCTGGGGCCGAGGGTCCGGCGCCGCTCCGTTATCGCCTCTTGATGCCATCGCCGTTCCGCGTCAAGGAAAGCCATGCCTGCGGCCTCAATCCCCCTCGACCTCGAAAATGTGGAATGGCGCGTGGACTCGCGTCCCGTCCCCTATCCCGACGCACTGGCCGAAATGGAAACGCGGGCTGCGGAAATTGTTTCCGGCACGGCGCGCGAACGCGTTTGGCTGATCGAGCATCCTCCGCTTTATACTGCGGGGACCAGCGCCGACCGTGCCGAGCTGCTCGACCCGCGCTTTCCGGTGTATGATGCGGGACGCGGCGGCCGCTATACCTATCACGGCCCCGGTCAGCGGGTGGGGTATCTCAATATCGACCTCAACCGGCGCGGCCGCGACATCCGCAACTTCGTCCATAATCTTGAGGGGTGGGTGATCGCCGCGCTTGCCGATTTCGGCGTGGCCGCGCGCCGAGCAGAGGGGCGAATCGGCATCTGGACCAACGACCGTGACGGAAGGGAAGCGAAGATCGGCGCCATCGGCGTGCGTGTCCGCCGCTGGGTCACGCTTCATGGCTTTTCCGTAAACATCGACCCCGACCTGACCCATTTTTCCGGCATCGTACCGTGCGGGATCAGCGAATATCCGGTCACCAGCCTCGCCGCGCTGGGGATAGAGGGGACAATCGCGGACTTCGATGCCGCGCTGAAAGCGCATTTCCCCGCATTCATCGACAGTCTGGGCCGCTGCGGTCAGGATGGCGCCTGTTCTGCTTGAGCAACCGGTACTGCAACGTTAGTGTCGCGGCCGGTCGCGATAAACAAGGAGAGATTATGCCGCTTGCCACATCGGGGCGCCACGCCATGCTTGCATGCGCCACACTGGTCCTTTCCGCGCTCCTTGCCGGGTGCGGCGGAGGCGGAGATACCGGGAACGGAACGGCCGTGCAGATGACGGACCTCGACAAAGCCGATGGAACGATCAACGATGCGATGACCGATCTGGACGGCGTACGGGTGGAAGGAACCGCCGTGGCCGACGCTGGTTCGACCAATGGCGCGACAGGTAATACCGCATCGCCTGCGGCGCCGTCCAATACGTCCAGCAAGGAAGAGCCCGCCACCGGCGAGAGCGAGGTAGTAGCCCAGCAATGACCGTCACCGAAAAATTTTCGTCACGCAGAAAGGCAACCACGGCCGCGGCCCTGGCTCTTGCGCCATTGTTGGGCGCCGTCTTTCCGGCGCCCGCTGTCGCGCAATATTATTATGCCCCGCCCAATCTCGCGACGCCCCCGGTTACCGGACTGGAGCCGGAGTTAGGCCTCGGCCTGCCCGGCGCCACGCCGGAAGAGCTGCGCGCTGGCCTCATCTGGCATTTGCGCGTGGCTATGAACGTCGCGGCTCTGCAATGCGATTTCGAGCCCGGGCTCCTCACCGTCAGCAACTACAATGCAACGCTTGCCCATCACAAGACGGAGCTCGCCGACAGCTTCTTACGGCTGGGTGGCTATTTCAAGCGGGTGCAGGGCAATGCCAAGTCTGGTCAGCGCGGGCTCGACGAGTATAACACGCGGACCTACTCGTCCTATTCAACGGTGTTTGCCCAGCGGGATTTCTGCAACGTGATGGCCGGGGTGGGGCGCGATGCGATCTTCGCGCCGCGCGGCGCACTGATTGCTGTGGCACAGCGCCGGCTAGGCGAAATTCGAAAATCGCTGATGCCTGCGGGCGACCAGTATTTTACCAACCCGGCCTATGGTTTTCGTGCCGTTCTTCCGTCGCTCACCAAAAAGTGCTGGAAGAAGGACAAGCTGCGCGAGACCTGTGCGCAGGCGTGGACCATGGAGGCCGCGAGCCGCCCCGCGAACTGAGGCGAACTATTTCAGCCCCAGCAGCTTGTGTGTCTGCAGGCTGAGCCGCCAGGAGGGCCGCGCCATCACGAAATCCACGCAGGCTGCGGTGTTCGCCTGCGTCATTCCCGGCGCGTCAAGCGGCTGAACAAGGAAGTGGGCGAAATCCCACTGCTCGATATCCTCGACGCCGTGACCCGGCAGGGGGTCGGCAGGCTGCGGCCAGATCAGCTTCAATTCATCGCCGGAGCGCTGAACCACGGCGCTGCCCGCCTTCGGGCTGACGCACACCCAGTCCAGCCCCGCATGCGCAGGTAGAGTGCCGTTCGTCTCGATAGCGATCGTGAAGCCTCGCTTGTGCAGCGCATCGACAAGCGCATCATCGACCTGCAGCATGGGTTCGCCGCCGGTCAGGACGATGTAGCGGCGCGCGCTGTCCACCCCCCAGATATCGGCGGCAAGATCCGCCAGCGCGTCCGTTTTGTACCGGCCGCCATTTTCGCCGTCCATTCCTACGAAATCGGTGTCGCAGAAGCGGCAGACCGCCGACGCCCTGTCCTCCTCCCGTCCGGTCCACAGGTTGCATCCGGCAAAGCGCAGGAAAACCGCGCGCCGTCCGGCGCGCGCACCCTCTCCTTGCAGGGTCAGGAACAGTTCCTTGACGGCGTAGGTCATGCGTAGACCGTGGGGTCGGGAAGTTCCGCCTCGGCGAAGCCCTTTGCCCGGAGACGGCAGGCATCGCACTGGCCGCAATGCGCGCCGTCCGGCGTGGGATCGTAGCAGGACCAGCTGAGCCCCGCGTCCAGCCCCAGCCTGGCCGCCTCCCGCGCGATATCGCCCTTGCTCATATATTGCAGCGGCGTGTTGATACGCACCGGCGCGCCTTCGATGCCGTCCCGCGTGGCGAGCGCCGCCATCGTCTGGAACGCCGCGATGAATTCGGGGCGGCAGTCGGGATAGCCGGAATAGTCCAACGCATTGACCCCGATGAAAATATCGCGTGCGCCCACGACTTCGGCGAGGCCCAGCGTCAGGGAAAGGAAGATGGTGTTGCGCGCGGGCACGTAAGTGACCGGTACTCCCCCCTGCCCGGTCGCGCCTGCCCCGTCCTTTGGCACCGCAATGTCCGCCGCCGTGAGGGCGGAGCCGCCGAAGGCAGCGAGGTCGAGCGGCAACACTATGTGCCGCTCCACGCCCAATGTTGCGGCGATCGTCCGGGCGGAGTGAATCTCGATCCGGTGACGCTGATTGTAATCGATCGTGAGCGCATGGAGGCGGAAGCCCGCTTCCCGCGCCAGAGCGGCAGCGACGAAGCTGTCGAGTCCACCCGAAAGCAGCACCACGGCTTTGCTGTCATCCATCTCGTTCATGGGCGCGCGCTAGCTTCATAAGCCGCGACGCGCAAGCCGCGCGGCGTCGGCGGGGTCTCAGCGGCAATCGCCGGTTCGTCGCCCTTCCAGCGACAGCGCGAAGGGCGCGCCGTCGGATACACCTTGCGAATCGATCTGCACCAATCGGGGGGTCTCCACACGCAGGTCGGTACGCCCGTTGCCTCTGCTGGGACACTGATAGGTAATCACGGCATGGTCGGCGGTATCCGCAACGACGAAGCGGCTGCAGCCACCCGCCTTATGCTGCACCTGCAACAGTTGGGACGGATCGCCCACGCAGATACGCTCGCGTGGCGCCTGCGAGCGCGAAGCGCCGCGTTCACGCAGCTCCCATTGCCCTTTTTCAAGCTGCCGCAAAGCCGTGACTGGAGCGGACGGGGCGGACCCACCCTGCGTCATGGCTGCGGTGGTGGAGACGAACAAGGCAACAAGCCCTGTCGGGCGCATGGCTCTAACGAACATCAGCGTTCAACCCCAAACAGCCGCCATCCGATCCGGGATCGAGGCGGCAATGTCCCCATCGTTCTTTAGATAATGTCCGATTAAGGCATAAACAGGGTGAAATGTGTAAAAATAGCGCCAACGCGCATCAGTTGGTCAGACTGGCTAGCGATATCGGAAAAATGCGGGAACAAAAGGCGCAGTCGACCTTGATCATGCCTCGATCGTCGGCCATCTGCGCGCGCTCCTCCACCGGGAAACGGCCGATTACGTTGCGGATGTGATTTTCGTCGCACCGGCAGCCCCGCACAAGTTTTCCCTCATGCTGAACCCGGACCTCCTGCTCCTCATGGAACAGCCGCCAGACGACATCGTCCAGACCGAGCGTGTCTCCGGTCAGTTCGCTCGCCCGGATCGTCTGCGCGAGGGCCTGCACGTGCTCCCATTCCGCATGGTCGTGCCGCACATGGAGCCGCTCCCGCCCGACTTCCCCTTCCGGCAGGTGCTGAACCAGAATACCTCCTGCCACGCAGCCCTGCCCGGCGTCATGGCCCACCTCGATCTGAATGAAGCTCGGAACCTGTTCGGACTGGAAGAAATAATGTTCCGCCGCCTTGCCCAGCGATTCGCCCTCAAGGGGGACGATCCCCTGATACCGGTGCGCGTCGGCCCCCGCGCTTGCCGCCTGGTCAACGGTAATCGCAAGATATCCCTTTCCGAACAGGCCGAAGAGAGTCGGGTCGCTGCCCTGCTCGACCAGCCTGTCGGCGTCGAATTGCGCGTAACCGCGCAGGGCTCCGCCGTCGGGGGACGCCACATAATCGGCGACGAGCAGGCTGATGACCCCCGCTTCGGTTTGCGCCTGAAGGGTCAGTTGCCCTGCGTCGTTCTTGAGCGTGCTGCCGAGCAGGGCGGCAAGCACCAGCGCCTCGGCAAGCAGCCTTTCCACCACCGGAGGATAGGCATGAGCGGATAATATCTCGTCGAGAACGGGTCCGAGGCGCGCGACACGCCCCCGCACATGGCGCGCGGGGATGGTGAAACCCAGCGAAGCATCGCGCCCCCGGGTATCGAAAACATCGGGCGCCGTCATGCGTTCAACATGGGACGTACCCGTCCGATAACAAGCGCAAGCCGCGTTTCACAGTTTCCCCATAGCCCAAAGCAAGACGGATTTCTGCGCGTGAAGGCGGTTCTCGGCCTCATCCCATACCAACGATTGCGCCCCGTCGATGACGTCGGCCACCACTTCCTCGCCACGATGGGCGGGAAGGCAGTGAAGGAACTTCGCGCCCGGCCTGGCCTGCGCCATCAGTGCCGCAGTGACCTGGTAGGGCATCATAGCCGCCAGCTTTTCCTCCGCATGGGCCTGCCCCATCGAAATCCAGGTGTCGGTCACCACGACATCCGCGCCGGTCACGACCTCTACGGGATCCTCCGACAGGCTGATGCGCGCGCCCAGCTTCACCGCCTCGGCAATGAACTTCGGGCTTGGTTCATATCCCTCGGGACAGCCGACGCGGACGTCGAACTTCATGAGTCCCGCCGCCTCTATGATCGAATGGAGCACGTTGTTGCCGTCGCCGAGCCAGGCCCACTGACTGCCCGGCAACGCAAGGCCATGTTCGATCACCGTCAGCAGATCCGCCATGATCTGGCAGGGATGCGACAAGTCGGTCAGGCCGTTGACGACCGGCACGGTCGCATAATGGGCCATCTCCTCGATCTTCGCGTGGTCGTCGGTGCGGATCATGATCGCATCGCACATGCGCGAGAGTACGCGCGCCGTATCGGCGACTGGTTCGCCACGCCCGATCTGCGACGTTCCGCCCTCAAGGATCAGGCTCGTTCCGCCAAGCTGGCGCATCGCCATGTCGAAGGAGACACGGGTGCGCGTCGAGTTCTTCTCGAAAATCATGGCCAGCGTATGACCCGCAAGCGGCGCGTCGGCGTCTGTCGCCCCTTTCGGAGTCCCCGCCCGCGCGGCCTTCCGGTCGATTGCATCGTTCAGCATCGCGGCAATAGCATCGCCGCCTGCATCCGAAAGATTGAGAAAATGCCTGACCATCCGCTCTTCCCCTCAGGCCGAGGTGGGCGGAACATAATCCCGCGCGCCCGCCGACAGTTTTTCGATACATTCCGCGATGTGGCGTTCATCGATGACAAGCGGGGGCAGCACCCGCACCACATTGTCGCCGCCCGCGACGGTAAGGAGGCCGTGATGATCCCTAAGATGGGCGACAAAGGCCCGGCTGTCGCTCTTCAGCCTGAGCCCGAGCATCAGACCGACGCCACGCACGCTGTCGAACAACCCGTCATGATTGGGGATGAGTTGCTCAAGCGCACTGCGTAACCTGTCGCCCATCGCCCTGACATGTGCCAGAAAATCCGCATCGCTTATGATGCCCCAGACGGTCGAGCCCACCGCCAT
>DASULD010000017.1:0-8847 GCA_036278355.1 Sphingobium sp. | reverse complement strand
TAGGCGGGGAGTCCGGCCGCCCCGGTCATCGTCTGCGTCAGTTCGTAGAGGTCGGCGGCGTGATCGGGATCGGCGGGCGTGAACTCCCCGCGCCGGACCATCGTTTCAAAGCGCGTGCCCGGTTCGATGGTGAGCTGATAGAGCGAGAGATGGCCGGTCCCGATCGACAGGGCGCGGGAAAGCTGGCTTTCCCATTCTTCCGTGCTTTGGTCAGGCAGTGCATAGATGAGGTCAAAGCTGACGCGCGTGAAATGACGCTGGCCGACACCGATCGCGGTGCGCGCCTCGACTGAGTCATGAGCACGACCCAGGAACTGCAATGCCTCGGCCTCGAACGATTGCACGCCGAGCGAGACGCGGTTCACGCCAGCGCTCGCGAGATCGGCAAAGCGGGCTACCTCGACGCTGTTGGGGTTGGCCTCCAGCGTGATTTCGATGTCTTCGGTAAAACCCCAGTGGCGCTCCGCCGCCTCAATCAGGTCGGCGACGAGCGCGGGGGGCATGAGCGAGGGCGTGCCCCCGCCAAAGAAGATCGAGCCGACCCGGCGCCCACGGTTCAGTGCGGCCTCGTGGCCCATGTCGGATAGCAACGCCGCGCTCCACGCCGCCACGTCGACCGACTCACGCACATGGCTGTTGAAGTCGCAATAGGGACATTTGGAGACGCAGAAGGGCCAGTGGACGTAAAGCGCGAGGGGGTCGGTCGCCTTCCACCGTTCCTCGGAACGGACGGTGTAAGCGGGCGACGTCAAAACACCGCTGCTACCAGCTTGGCGAACGCGTCGGCCCTGTGGCTCATCGCATGCTTGGCGCTGGGCTCCATCTCGCCAAAGGTGACGGAGTGGCCGATCGGCTGGAACATCGGATCGTAACCGAAGCCCTGCGTTCCGCGCGGCGGCCAGACAAGGACGCCGTCCACGCGGCCCTCGAACGCTTCGACATGCCCATCGGGCCAGGCGAGCGCGAGGGCGCACATGAAATGGGCGTTGCGCCCCGCCTCGGGGCCTTTCGCCGTCACCGCGTCGTGGACGAGCCGCATGGCGAGGCTGAAGTCCTTGTCCGGGCCGGCCCAGCGCGCGGAAAATATGCCGGGCTCCCCGCCCAGCGCCTCCACGCACAGGCCGCTGTCGTCGGCAAGCGCGGGCAGGCCCGACAGGTCGGCGGCCTGCAGCGCCTTCAGCTCGGCATTGGCGATGAAGGTCGTGCCGGTCTCGTCAGGCTCGGGCAGGCCAAGCGCTCCTGCCGACACCGGCTCGATCCCGTGCGGCCCCAGCAGCTCGGCGATCTCGCGCACCTTGCCCTGGTTGTGGCTGGCGATCACGAGCTTTCCGGGTGCAAGTTTCCGGATCGCCTGTTCGCCACCCCAATTGTCCGTCATCGTCCTGTCGCCTTGCGCTGCGCGTCGAAAATCTGTGCGCAGCCGATGCGGGCGAGGCGCAGCAGGCGAAGCAGCTCTTCCTCGTCAAAGGTGGCGCCTTCGGCTGTCGCTTGCACCTCGGCGAGCTTGCCGTCTCCAGTCAGTACGAAATTGGCGTCCGCCTCCGCGCCGCTGTCCTCTACATAATCCAGGTCCAGCACCGGTGTTCCGCCGCAGATACCGCAGCTTACCGCCGCCACCTGAGAGATGATCGGGTCCTTCGTCAGCGCACCCGACGCGATCAGCTTGTCGATGGCGATCCGCAGCGCGGCCCATGCACCGGAGATGGCTGCGGTGCGGGTTCCCCCGTCGGCCTGGATCACGTCGCAGTCGAGCGTGATCTGCCGCTCGCCCAACGCCTTCAGGTCGACGACCGCGCGGAGGCTGCGCCCGATCAGGCGCTGAATCTCCTGCGTGCGGCCGGACTGTTTGCCCTTGGCTGCCTCCCGGTTGCCGCGAGTATGGGTGGCGCGGGGCAACATGCCGTATTCGGCGGTCACCCAGCCTTCGCCTTTTCCGCGCAGGAAAGGCGGCACCCTTTCCTCCACGCTCGCGGTGCAGAGCACGCGGGTGTCGCCGAAGCTGACAAGGCAGCTTCCTTCGGCATGGCGGGTGAAACCGGGTTCGATTGAAATGGATCGCATCTGATCGGGGGCACGGCCGGATGGGCGCATGAAAAGGCAGCCTTTTGCTGTTGTCGTTCGGGCGGAAGTCCCTGCGGATATGCCCGGACGAACATGGGCACAAGCCCGTTCGCGCAAAATGTGAGGCGCAAGGATCGCCGTGCGGCCATCAAGGCAGATTGAGCTACGGACCCGACATGCCTAGATAGGGCACATGGCTGTAACCCCGATCTCGGAACTGAATGACCGCGCGCGCGACATATTCCGGCTCGTGGTGGAAAATTATCTTGGAAGCGGGGTGCCCGTCGGCTCACGCACGCTCAGCCAGGCGCCGGGGATAAACCTGTCACCTGCGTCGATTCGCAATGTCATGCAGGAACTGGAGGAGAGGGGACTGCTCGCCGCGCCGCATGTGTCGGCCGGGCGCATGCCTACCGAAACCGGGCTCAGGATGTTCGTCGACGGCATGATGCAGATGGCCGAGCCTTCGGTGGAAGAACGGCGCGTGATCGAGCAGCGCGTGGGGGAAAGCGGCCCGATCGAGGATGCGCTGGCGGCGGCCAGTTCGGCGTTGTCGGGCCTGTCCGCTTGCGCCGGCATGGTGCTGGTGCCCAGGCGCGACACGGTGCTGCGCCAGTTCAGCTTCGTGCCGCTGGGCGGGATGAACGCGGAAGGCAGGCAGCAGGCGCTGGCCATCCTTGTCGGCAGCGACGGCAGCGTCGAGAATCGCGTGGTGGATCTTCCGCACGGGACCGGGGCGTCGGCGCTCATCGAAGCCGGCAATTATATTTCGCACCGGTGGCAGGGACTTACGCTGCGAGAAGCCCAGGAACGGCTGGCGCGGGAGGTTCAGGCGGATCGGGACGCCCTGGACGAGGCAGCGCGCGGCCTCATAGAACGCGGGCTGGCGAGTTGGAGCAACGATGTGGCCGAGCGGCCCGTTCTGATCGTGCGCGGGCAGGCGAACCTGATCGACGAACTCGCGTCGGTGGACGTGGAGCGGGTGCGGCAACTGCTCGAAGATCTGGAGGGAAAGCGCGAAATTTCCCGGTTGATGCAGAGCGCGCTGGCCGCGTCGGCGACGAAAATCTTCATCGGATCGGAAAACAAGCTCTTTTCCCTCTCGGGTTCTTCGGTCATAGCGGCGCCCTATCGCGATGGCGACGGACGGGTGGTCGGAGTGGTGGGCGTAATCGGGCCAACCCGCTTGAACTATGCGCGCGTCATCCCCATGGTGGATTTCACCGCACAGACCCTTTCGAGACTGATGAGATGAACGACGAAAAAATGGACGTGAAACCAACCTCTGAAGACGCTGTGGACGCCCGGATGGAACAGGAAAGCGCCGACGATGCGGTCTCGCATATCGACGATCGCCTGACAGATCTGGAGCGGGAATTGGAAACGGCCCGCAACGACGTTCTTTACGCGCATGCCGAAACCCAGAATGTGCGCCGGCGGCTGGAGAAGGAGCTGGCCGATGCCCGTGCCTATGCCGCCACGGCATTCGCGCGCGACATGCTGTCGGTTGCGGACAATCTGAGCCGCGCGCTTCAGACGATCCCGGCGGAGCTGCGCGAGGATGAAAAGTTCAAGGGGCTCGTAACCGGGCTGGAAGCGACGGGGCGGGAGCTGGAAACCGTTTTCGGCCGCCACGGCATCGAAAAGGTGGCGGCACTGGGCGAAATCCTGGACCCCAATCTGCATCAGGCGATGATGGAAGTTCCGACCGGCGACTCTGCGCCCGGCACGATCGTTCAGGAAATGCAGGTCGGTTATCGCATCAGGGACCGGCTGTTGCGTCCCGCGCTGGTCGGCGTCGCGAAAACGCCTGATCAGGCCTGACGAGGGTTCCCGATTTCGCGGCGCAGGGCAACCGGGCGATGACCCGGCGGGGCGGACGGCCGCTTTCGCGGGCCGGGACGCCCGTCGCCTGACGCAACATTCCGGCCGTAACGGCGTTGCTCTTCTGTACAGAAAAGGAGAGTTCGCCATGAGGAAGATATTCGTCTGCATCGCGGCCATGCCGTTGCTCGGCCTGGCTGCCTGCGCAGAGAATTATGCGGCGGAAGGCGCGGCGGTGGGCGGCGCGGGTGGCGCCTTGATCGGAGCCACCACCGGCGCGGACACGGGAACTGCCGCCGCGGTCGGCGCGGCTGCCGGGGCGGTCGTGGGATCGCAGATCAAGAAGGATGGCGATTGCGATGGCTACGATCGCGATGGCCGCCTCGACCCGGATTGCTACGGCCGGCGCGGTTATCCTGACTATTAGAATGATTTCGTGCAGGCGGAATCAGGAAATCACGGAAAACACACAACATCCGGACTCGGGCCGGTTCAATCAGAACCGGACCGAGCCCAGGAGTCAGTTGCAGCGCGGTTGAGGAGCGCGTCCTGACCCTGCCTTTCTCCTCGATTTTTATGCATTCTTAACGCACGGGCGCGGCATTCCTCATGGCGGCTTAATGCCGTGCCCGGCCACATAGGGCGCAGTATCGTCAACAAGGCTGCACCTATGTCCGCCACTACTGCCGTTCCCGCTGCGGGGCGCGTGACCTCCCCTGCCAAAGCTGCTTCTCCCCTCGCCGCGCTGACACTGGGCGCGGTAGGCGTCGTCTACGGCGACATCGGCACCAGCCCGCTCTACGCATTTCGTGAGGCGCTGGCCCAGACAGCGGACGCGGGCATCGACCGCAGCGAAATCGTGGGCGTGCTCAGCCTCGCGCTGTGGGCGCTGATCATCGTCGTTACGCTGAAATATGTCCTGTTCCTGACGCGGGCCGACAATAACGGCGAGGGCGGCGTGCTGTCGCTGATGGCGCTTGCCCGCAGGGCGACCGGCGCGCGATCCGCGACCGTGCTGCTGCTCGGCGGCCTCGGCGCAGCGCTCTTCTACGGCGACGCGATCATCACCCCGGCGCTTTCGGTCCTGGCGGCGGTCGAGGGACTGAAAACCATCCCGGGTGTCGAGGGGATGAGCCTTGCTACCGTGCTCGGACTGACCGTCGGCATATTGGTGGGGCTGTTCGCGATCCAGTCGCGCGGCACCGCCAATGTTGCGCGACTGTTCGGTCCGGTGTGCACCCTCTGGTTTATCAGCATAGGCGGGCTTGGCCTCTGGCACATTGCCAGCGCGCCTGAAATCCTGGCGGCATTCAATCCCGTTGAAGCGGTTCGCTTCCTGCTGAGCCACGGTGTGCCGGGCCTGTTCGTGCTGGGTGCGGTTTTCCTGACCGTCACGGGTGCGGAGGCCCTGATCGCCGATATGGGCCATTTCGGCAGGCTCCCGATACAGCTCGGCTGGCTTGGATTCGTGTGGCCTGCGCTGACGCTCAATTATCTGGGGCAGGGCGCGCTGGCGCTGACGGCGCTGGAAACGGCGCAGGCGAACGGCACGGCCTTCGCCAACGCGGACTGGTTCTTCATCATGGCGCCGGAGATGACGCGCGCGCCGTTCGTCTTCCTTGCGACCCTGGCGACGATCATCGCCAGCCAGGCGGTGATCACCGGTGCCTATTCGCTAACGCAGCAGGCGATTGCGCTTGGCCTGCTGCCCCGCCTGGCGATCCGGCAGACGTCGGCGGACCAGATCGGCCAGATCTATATACCGTTCGTCAACTGGGCGCTCCTCGGCGGCGTGCTCATCCTGGTGTTCGGGTTCAAGAGCAGCGCCGCCATGGCGGGTGCCTATGGCATCGCGGTTACCGGCACGATGGTGGTGACGACCTGCCTCGCCTTCATCATCGCCTGGCGCGGGTGGGGGTGGCATCTGGTCTGGACGGCGCTCCTCTTCGTCCCCTTTCTTGCCATCGACCTCATCTTCTTTGGTGCGAACATCCTGCGCGTCATAGAGGGCGGCTGGGTGCCGCTGTTGGTCGCAAGCCTGATCGGCCTGATCATCGCCGCCTGGATACGCGGACGGCAGGTGGCGTTAACCCGGACCAGCGAGCAGGGTGTGGCGATGCGCGATCTGGCCGCCGCGCTTGCGGCGCGGCCTCCGGTGATGGTTGAGGGCGTCGCGGTGTTCCTGACCCAGGACAGCGAAGTCGCTCCTCCGGCGCTCCTCCACAACCTCAAGCACAACAAGGCGCTCCACCGGATGAATGTGCTGCTGACGGTGGCGACGGAGCCCACCCCGCATGTCCCGGCGCAATCGCGCCTGTCCATCGACTCTATCGATCCGCATTTCACCAAAGCGCGCCTCGCCTACGGCTATATGGACAGGATAGACGTGCCGAGCGACCTGGCGCGCAGCGACATCCTGACCGGCGCGGGGGGCACTTCTTTTTTCGTCGGGCGCAATGCCATTCGCCGGGCCAGCCGCCCCGCTATGCCCCGCTGGATGGCGCTGCTCTACGGGTTCCTGCACCGCAATGCCGCCGATCCCACTGCATTTTTCGCGATCCCGCCCAACCGCGTTGTCGAACTTGGTTCACAAATAGAGCTATAGAGGTGCGCTATGCGCGGCACTTCGGCCTCCTACCTGCTTGCGGTGACAGCTGTCGTGATCGTTGCGGCGGTTACCTCTGTCTGGCTTCAGCTTTTGGGGACGGCCTCGGCTGCGCTGCTTTTCCTTCTGCCTGTGCTGCTGGTGGCGCCAAGGGGCGGCGTCGGCCCGGCGCTGACAGCCGCTGCAGGGGGCGCGCTGGCCTATAACTTCTTTCTGTTGCCGCCGCGTTTTACCTTCCGCGTACACGGCCTCGACAATCTGGTGAGCGTCTTTGTCCTGTTCGCGGTCGCGCTGGTGATGAGCCGCCTTGCGACGGCGCTCAAGACGCGTGAGGCCGAGGCGGAGGCCCGTGCGAGCGCCAATGCCGCAGCGGCGGAATTTTCAGCGCTGCTGGGCAAGGGCGAGCCGTTGGATGCGGTCGACAATGCCTTGGCCTGGCTGGGCCGGGACTATGGCGAGGCAAGGATCGTGGCGTTCGACCGATTTTCGGAGCAGCAGGAGACTGGCTTTTCCACACTGGACCTCTCGGCCGCTGCCTGGGCGATGCACAATGGGGACAGGACGGGTCACGGCACCGCGATCATGCCGGCGGCGGAATGGACCTTCCTGCCGATGAGCCTGCGGCACCGGGCGAGCACTGATCTGCTGGCGCTCGCGCGGCCTGCTGGCGGAGAGACCCGTAACGAGCTTGAATTGACGCAGGTTCAGGCGCTCGCGCGGCTGCTCGGCCAGGCTCGGGACCGCAGCGCGCTGGACGAAGCTAGGCGGGAGCGGGAGAGGCTGGAAGACCGCGACGCGTTTCGCCGGACGCTGCTTGCGTCGCTCGCCCATGATTTTCGAACGCCGTTGACGGTCGTGACCGGAGAGCTTGCAAAGCTGGCGGACACGGATGAGGGCGCGGCGCAGGCGCTGATGGCTGCGCGGCGGCTCGACCGGATGATGGACGATCTGGTCGGCGCGGCCCGGATCGAGAGTGGCGCGCTCTCTCCCCGCAGTGAGGCGACCGATCTGATCGACATAGTGGCCGATGTCAGGGAAGCTCTCGGAGAGATTCCGGCGTCCATTCGACTTGTACAGCAGGTGGGGGCCACGTTGCCGCTGATCGAGGCAGACCCGGTGCTTCTGCGCCACATATTGATCAACCTGATCGACAATGCCATTCGGCACGCGCGGTCCACCGTGGAGATAGGCGCGCGCGCGGCGGGCCAATCAGTCGAAATCATTGTTCGGGACGATGGGCCGGGCATCCCGGCGGACGACCGGGCCCGTATCTTCGAACGGTTCGCGCGTGTGGAAGGAGGAGACCGCAGCGGGGGCAGCGGCCTCGGACTTGCGATCGCGCGTGGTTTCGCCGATGCGATGGGCATGACGATCGCGGCCGAAGAGGAAGGGGGCGGGGGCGGACGATTCCGGCTTGCCGTCCCGGCATGGAAAACGGACCTGCGATGAAACGGGTGCTCGTAGTCGATGATGAGCCCGCGATCCGCCGCCTTCTTTCCCATGTGCTGGAACGGGGCGGCTTTACGGCGGCCGCGGTCGCGTCCGCTCGTGAGGCGATGGTCGAACTGGCGCACGACAGGGTCGATGCGATGCTGCTCGACCTCGGGCTGCCGGATCGGGATGGGCTGGAAATGATTGCGGCGATTCGTGCCACGCGGTCCATTCCGATCGTCGTTGTCACGGCGCGGGGCGACACGGCCGAAAAGATCGCGGCGCTGGACCTGGGCGCGGACGATTATGTGACGAAGCCTTTCGATGGCGACGAGCTTCTGGCGCGGCTTCGCTCGGCGCTGCGGCGGGCAGGGTCTTCGGGTGCTCGGGATTCCGCGCTTCATTTCGGTCCGTTGAGAATGGACGCGGAGCGCCATCAGGTCACCTGCCGGGACGAATCCGTGGCGCTGACCCCGCGCGAGTTCGCCGTGCTGGAGGCGCTGATGCGCGCGGACGGGCGCATTCTG
Source organism: Sphingobium sp. (assembly GCA_036278355.1). Taxonomy (GTDB): domain Bacteria; phylum Pseudomonadota; class Alphaproteobacteria; order Sphingomonadales; family Sphingomonadaceae; genus Sphingobium. Next base: position 399 of record DASULD010000017.1, on the reverse strand, counting down.
ACTCATGCCGCGCTGCTGGAGCAGGTGTGGGGCAAGGCGCATGTGAACGACATCGACTATCTGCGTGTCGTCGTGCGTGCCTTGCGGTTGAAGCTGGAGACCGATCCGTCGTCACCAACGCTCATCCGAAACGAGCCTGGCATAGGCTATCGCCTGGTCGATCCCGCGTAACGCGGCAGCCAGTCGCCTCACCTTCGGCCGGCCCCATGTCGGTACCTGATATTTCCGTTTGCCGACGCAACCACTTGCATTAGATTACTGGACATGGACAGCGAGAATATCTGGGAAACGCTGTATAATCACGCGCTTCCTTGGGGCACTCCGATCAAGCCGATGTCCCTGCCGGACCTGTTGCTGGGCACGGTGCAGGAAAAGCCGCTTGCGCCGATGATCGACTTC
>DASULD010000016.1:0-2227 GCA_036278355.1 Sphingobium sp. | reverse complement strand
GTAGTATCGAGCCACCAGCCGCCCTCGCGCGCCTGAGCTTCGCGGTCGGGGTCGTGCCTGATCGACCAGCCATCCACTTCGCGACGGGTGATCCCGAAATCCGATGGCGTCATTTCGTGACTCTCTCCGCGAGGCGCGCTTCTTCGCTCAGGAATTTGGTGGTGGTCCAGCCACCGTCAACAGCCAGTATCTGGCCGTTGATGAAGCCCGCCTGATCCGACAGCAGGAACCAGATAGCGTTGGCGATGTCCTCTGCCGTGCACGTCCGGTTCATCGGGGTCATTTCGAAATTCATCCGCCGGAAGACTTCATTCTCCCAATTATAGGCTGTCATCGGCGTTTCGGTGACGCCCGGCGCGACGACGTTGCTGCGAATGCCCTCAAAGCCATATTGCGCCGCCATGTGCAGGGTCAGGCCATTGATGCCGGCCTTCGCCGCCGAATAGGCGCCGCCGCGCAGACCACCGAGGATCGAAAAGGTCGAGGACACGTTCACGATGGCGGAACCCGGCTTCATCACGGCGATCGCCTCCCGACAGTAACGGAAGGGCGCGCGCAGCAGCACGTCCAGGAAATCGTCCAGTATCTCGTCCGTGGTTTCATGCACGGGCGATGGCTTGCCCTTGCCTGCATTGTTGACGAGATAGTCGAGACGACCGAACCGCTCGATCGCCATGGCCACTGAGGCCGCCGGTGCCTCTGCCGCCGTGATGTCGGCGACATGCAGGGCGACGGAGTCGCTCCCCAGTTCGTCCTCGACCTGCTGAAGCGACTCGCGCGTGCGGCCCACGGCGACGATGCGGACGTCGTTGGCGACGAGCGTACGCGCCGTCGCCAGGCCTATTCCCGTTCCCGCTCCCGTCAATATGGCGACTTTCCGGTCCTGAACGCTCATTGGCCGTCTCCATGGAGAAAGCAGGAAAGGTGCACGTTGGAGTCGTCCTTTTGCCCGATCATGTACAAATATCCCCAAGGATCAGAATTCAGTTCGCAAGCCGACCGTTCATATCGGCCGAACGTGCCGCGTCGCGGCTGCCAGAGGCATAGACGCCGCACGGATATGCGCCTCGTCCAACTGAACTAGGCGGCACGCGGCCAGCCGTGCGGCAACGGCGTTAAATGACCATATTTGTAAATATATGGATATAAAGCCGAGATTGGTGCTGCGCGGTTCGGGAACAAAAAATGCTGCCATGCAGCAAGGACATTCTGGCATAATGGCTGTTTTCAGCGGGATATCGAGAATATTGGGATAAGGAGAACCGTGGCGCAGGACCGTACAAAAGGATGCCAAGCCATATTGACATAATTCTCCATTCATGTGCATTTAAATGCATGGCAAGATTCGGTGGGCCTGCCGAGGGCAACGCCGGTAAGCACGATAGGAGAGGCACGCATGGCGGTAGCCCAATTGAAATTTCCTGCTTCCCAAAGCAGCATTTCCTACGACGCCCTTATCTCAGCAATATATCGCAGCGTGGACGACGACGACGCCTGGCCTGAGGCGCTCGACATCCTTCGGGGCTATCTGGGGGCCAATGTGGCCTGCCTGCGCATCGCGCAGCAATCCAAGACCCATCGGCAATATCTTTTCGCCTCAGGACCTCATGCGACCGAAGACTCCATTCGCGAGTGGGAACAGATAAATTCCCGGGAACTGCTACCGCAGGATCTCAAGCCAGGCGAAACCACCGTCATCGACTGGCGCCTTGTCAGCAATGCCGTTCAATGCTCCAAATTGTTGCAGCGATATGATATCGCGGTGACAGCGACCGTATGCGTCGATGTGATCGATGATGCCCAATATACGCTCAATTGCAGCAGGGGTTTTGAAGATTCGGAATTCCGGTCCGCAGACCTGGACAGTTTCCGGCAGATTGCGGAGCATTTCCGTCGCGCCATGGCGCTTCGTCGCCAGAATATGCAAAGCAAGGTCGTCAGCCAGTTTCAGACAGAGGCGCTGGACAGCCTGGGCATTGCGGCCATTCTCATCAACCGCGCGGGCAGCCATGTCCTGCTGAATCAGACGGCTCAGGATGCGCTGGATGAAGGCGTCGGTCTGGAACTGACGGCGCGCGGGCTGCGGGCCGTGGACCGCACCGACGATGGCGCCTTCCAGCAGGCGCTCCGGGCGGCTTTGTGCGAGAAGGAGCCGGCCGGTTCGCGGGCGATGCTGATCAACAGCGGGGATGACGACCGTCGCCTGCATCTCGTCGTCAGTTCACGG
>DASULD010000015.1:0-8584 GCA_036278355.1 Sphingobium sp. | reverse complement strand
ATCCGGTCCCGGTCCGGTGCGCAGCCCGGCACCCGATCGAGCCGGATGGCGGGGGGCAGGGCTTCGGCGTCGCGCGGCACGGTTGTGATGAACAGCGTCGCCTGCTCACTGGCTTTCGCACAGGGATCGTAAGCGAGCTCGACGCCATAGCGCAGGCCGGCCTCCCGTACCCCCGCGAGGTTCCGCGCGAAGCTCAGGTCACGTTCCCGCGCGCCCGTTGTGGCGCGAATATAAGTGAAATCCGCGCCGTCGTTGCGAACCTCGCGCCAGTTCACGGTGCCCTGAGCGGATGATATGGCCACTCCCTGCGTGGGAAAATGATCGCGCGAGGGAGCCCAGCCGGTCCACCACCACCAGCCGATCGCTACCGCAGCCACGGCCAGCAGTCCCAGCACCGTTCCCACGCGCAGCCAGAATCGCGCAGGCCGACCCTGTTTGCGAAATCCGACGCTCATTGCTTGATGTGCAGTACGCAGATCAGTGTGAACAGGCGCCGGGCAGTGTCGAAGTCGACGTCGATCTTGCCGTCGAGCCGTTCCATCAGCAGTTCTGCAGCTTCGTTGTGAATCGCACGGCGTGCCATGTCTACCGTTTCGATCTGTTGCGCCGTAGATTGCCGGATGGCCTGGAAATAGGAATCACAGATCGCAAAATAGTCGCGGATGGGTCGGCGGAACCGGGCAAGGCCAAGGATTATGGCTTCAAGCGTGGAGCCGTCCTCACGGTCGATCTCTATGACCAGCCGGCCTTCCTGCGTACCCAGACGCACTCGGTACGGACCGGCATATTCGTCGGCTTGTTCCCGTAAGGGCCGGAAATAATTTTCCTCGAGCAGGTCGAAGATCGCGATTCGCCGCTCCTGTTCAACGTCGGCGCTGCGCCACAGGATGCTTTCCTGATCGAGTGCGATGTCGATGATGCGGGGGTCTGTCATCCCGCAATGCAGTGCTGTGATAGCGGGCGGATTGCAAGGGGGCGATTGCCCACAATCGTTCCACAGACTTATTCACATACTTGCTTATCCGCGCGCGGCGGCGGAAAAAGGGGGCATGGCTGAACTGTTGAAACTGGTTGGGGAGGGCGAAGGCGCCGCCCGCGAACTTCCCCGGAATATAGAGGCGGAAGGAGCGCTGCTTGGCGCACTCCTGATCGATAATCGAGTCGCCGAGGACATCCAGCTGCGGTTGAAGCCCGAACATTTCTTTGAGCCGGTACACGGCCGCATCTATGAGGCGATACTGAAGCTGCTGGACAAGAACATGGTGGCGAGCCCGGTAACGCTGAAACCGATGCTTGATCACGACCCCGCGCTCAAGGAACTTGGCGGGTCGGCCTATCTGGTCCAGCTGACGACAAGCGGGGCGGCGGTCATCGGCGCGCGCGATTTCGCGCAACAGATCTACGACCTCGCCTTGCTGCGACAGCTCGTGGAAGTCGGGCGGGAACTCGTTGAAAATGCACTCGACACGAGCGAGGATGTCGATCCCAAGGCACAGGTAGAAGCAGCCGAAGTGGCGCTCTATCGTGTGTCTGAGGGGGAGGGCGAGATCGGATCGGTCAAGAACTTCCTTCAGGCCTCGACCATGGCCGTGCAGATGGCGGAGCGTGCGCTCAACAGCGGTGGCCATCTGTCGGGCATCACCACGGGGCTTACCAGTCTGAATGAAAAGATCGGCGGCCTTCACGGCAGCGACCTCATGATCCTCGCGGGGCGTCCGGGTATGGGGAAGACCTCCCTTGCGACGAACATCGCCTATAACGCGGCGGATCGCTGGCTGCGGGACGAGGGCGACGGCATCCCGCGTGAGAAGAATATGGGCGCAAAAACCGCCTTCTTCAGTCTCGAGATGTCGGCGGATCAGCTTGCGACCCGTATCCTTGCCGAACAGTCGGGGATCAGCAGCGAGGCGTTGCGCATGGGCAAGGTGAGCCGTGCCGAGTTTCAGAACCTCTCCCGCGCGGCGCGGAACTTGCAGGAACTGCCGCTGTTCATCGACGACACACCGGGGCTGTCGATCGCCGCGCTTCGTACCCGCGCCCGGCGGCTGAAGCGCCGCCATGACATCGGCTTTATCGTGGTCGACTATCTGCAATTGTTGCAGGGGTCGAGCAAGTCGGGCGACAACCGAGTCCAGGAAATTTCGGAGATCAGCCGGGGCCTCAAGACGCTGGCCAAGGAACTCAACGTGCCGGTGCTGGCGCTGTCGCAGTTGTCCCGAGCGGTCGAACAGCGCGAAGACAAGCGGCCTCAACTCTCGGACCTGCGCGAATCGGGGTCGATCGAGCAGGATGCCGACATGGTCTGGTTTGTGTTCCGCGAGGACTATTATGTCGCCGCGCATGAGCCCAAGCGTCCGACCGATCAGGACGACGCCAAGGTGCATGAGGATTATGCCAAGTGGGCCGAAAAGATGGAACGCATCTTTGGCTTGGCGGAGCTTATCATCGCCAAGCAGCGCCACGGCGCAACCGGCAAGGTCCGCCTGAGGTTCGAGGCCAAGACAACGAAATTCAGCGACCTTGCTGAGGGAGAGTATGGCGACTTCGCCTATGAATAGGCGCTGAGATTACACATTTCCCGTCAGCAGTGCCACTGCACCGATCAGAATGGAAACGAGGGTCATCATCATTCCGATCGAGCGAGCGGGGAGGATGACGCCGAGAATGCCGACCGCGTGGAGAGTACGCCCGGCGATGAGCAGCCCCGCCATTGTCCAGAGAAGCGTGGCGTCGGCCCCCCTTGCCTCGGTGAGCATCAGCACGATTAGCGCGATCGGCACATACTCGATGAAATTGCCGTGCGCACGTACCCTTCTTAGCAGGATGTCGTCGTCGCTTGTTCCCAGCAGGACCTTTGAGCGGACACGCTGCATTCCGGTGAACATGCCTAGCGCCACCAGCATGATGGCGGCGATCGCGGCCGTGACAGAGGTAACGGGTAATTCCGGCATATTGTCCTCCCCCTTACCGGCGCTACGGCCGGGCAGTACGGAGCCTATCCGACCGGTGGCGATATGCCAAGCGGCCGGAAAGGGGGTCAGAACACGGGCTGGTTAGCCGGGTCGTCCGGATCGCCGCGGGGAGTGGAGGGCGTATGAATGCCGCATTCGACCTTGTCCCAGCCACGCCAGCGACCGGCGCGCGGGTCCTCCCCCGGCAGGACTTTCGACGTGCAAGGTTCGCAGCCGATCGATAGATACCCTTGCTCCTCCAGCGGGTGACGGGGCAGATCATGCTCTGCGAAATAGACCTCCAGGTCCTCCTTGGTCCAATCGCCCAGCGGGTTGATCTTCAGCCGTCCGTCCTCGATCTCGAACCGGGGCAGGTTCTGCCGCGTGACGGACTGGAAAGCCTTCCGTCCCGAAACCCAGGTATCCAGGCCCTGCTTGGCGCGCGCCAGTGGTTCCACCTTGCGGATGTCGCAGCATCCGTCAGGGTCGAAAGACCAGCGCAGGCCCTTTTCATCCCTTGCGGCAAGCACATCTGGATTGGGCGTTACGACACGGCTGTCGGTAAAGCCAAAGCGGGAGATCAATGTTTCCCGATATTCAAGAGTTTCTGGAAACATCTTGAGAGTATCCACGAAGATGATCGGGATACTCCGGTCAGCCTGTGCGACAAGATGGAGCAGAACGGCGCTCTCGGTTCCGAATGACGAGACCACAGCGATCTTGCCAAGGACGTCCTCCGCAAACAGCACGCGGAGCATGGTCTGCGTATCCATTCCGCGGAAACGCGCATTGAGGGCGTCGGCATCGGCCTGCGACCAGCGCGGACGCGCATCTATCCTGTCGATCTTGCGCGCGGCTTCAGCCATGACGCAGCTTCCAGATGGGCAGGGCGTCGTCCGCTGCCGCCTGATAGACGTAGGGATACCGTTTCAGGGCGGCGTCAAGCACTTCAGGATCGATCGGCGCGTCAGGCGCAAAGCTGTCAAAGCCGCAGCGCCGCATGAAAAAAACGAGGTCCACCAACACGTCACCGACGGCCTTGATTTCTCCGGTATAGCCCGCTTCCCGCAAAATGCGCGCGGTCGAAAAGCCTCGACCGTCCCGGAATTTCGGGAAATCGACCTCAACGAGCTTTACCCTGTCGAGATGCGGAATCAGATCCTCGACATTCTCGCCCGCCTCGATTCGCACTGAGGCAGCGTTCGACTGCGCCAGGAAGGCATCCAGGCTCACCGCCGGCTCATCGGCCGCGATGTCGTCACGGAAGCGCAACCAGTCGGTGTCGCGAGCCACGGCGCGGGCAGGGTTTCCGGCATCAGCCATAAATCGCCTCCTTAAATCCCTCCATACCGACACGGCGGTATGTATCGATGAAGCGCTCGCCCGGATGACGGATTGCGCGGTACTGCTCGACTGCGCGTTCAACCGCGTCGACCACGCCGTTTTCGTCAAAGCCCGGCCCAGCGATCTTCGCCTGGGTGGTTTCTTCGTCACCCGACCCGCCGAGCAGAAGCTGGTAATTTTCGGTGCCTTTCCGGTCGACGCCGAGAATTCCGATGTTGCCTGCATGATGATGCCCGCAAGCGTTTATGCAGCCGCTGATCTTGATCTTGAGTTCCCCCAGATCCCGTTGCCGCTCGCTGTCGGCAAATCGACGGGCGATCTTTTGCGCCACGGGAATCGAACGAGCATTGGCTAGGCTGCAATAATCCAGCCCGGGGCAGGCAATGATGTCGGTGACGAGATCCAGATTGGCGTCGGCCAGCCCTGCCTCGCGCAGCGCCTGCCAAACCGCGTAAAGATCGGCCTTGCGCACATGCGGCAGGACCAGATTCTGCGCATGCGTCGCGCGCAACTCGTCGAAGCTGTACCGCTCGGCAAGATCGGCCACTATTTCCATCTGCTCGGCGGTGATGTCGCCTGCAATGCCGCCGATGGGTTTCAGGCTGATGTTGGCGATGGCATAGCCTGGCGCCTTGTGGGCGACGACTTGCTGATCGACCCATACCGCGAAGTCCGGGTCGGAACGGTCAATCTCTTCGGGCAATCCCTGCTCGAACGGCGGCGGGACGAAATAAGCGGCAATCCGGTCATATTCCGCCTGCGGAAAATCGGTGCCAAGCGTCAGGATATGGGCGAAGCTTTCCTCGACCTGCCGCGTGAACTCCGCCTCGCCCAGATCATGGACGAGGATCTTCATCCGCTGCTTATGGATATTGTCACGCCGCGCGTGGCGGTTCCACACGCGCAACACCGCCTGCATGTAGCTGAATATCTGACCGGTCGGCAGGAACTCCCGGATGCGGCAGGCAATGATCGGCGTGCGGCCCATGCCGCCGCCGGCGAACACTTCAAAGCCCGTCTCCCCAACATCGTTCTTCACGATGCGCAGCGCAAAATCATGCCACCGAAGGGCTGCACGGTCGGCTTTCGACGCAATCACCGCGATCTTGAACTTGCGCGGCAGATAGCTGAATTCGGGATGAAACGTGGTCATTTGCCGCAGCATCTCGGCCCACGGGCGCGGGTCCATGATCTCATCGGCGGCGGCGCCCGCATACTGGTCGGCGGAAATGTTGCGAATCGACTCGCCGCTCGTCTGGATCGCGTGCATCTCGACCGCCGCCAGCTCGGCCAGCAGATCGGGAGCCTCCTCCAGCTTGATCCAGTTGTACTGGATATTCTGGCGGGTGGTGAAATGCCCGTATCCCCGGTCATATTTCTGCGCGATATGCGCGAGCTTGCGCATCTGCCGGGAATTGAGTGTTCCATAGGGGATCGCCACGCGCAGCATGTAGGCGTGAAGCTGAAGGTAAAGGCCGTTCTTCAGCCGCAGCGGCTTGAACTGGTCATCCGTCAGTTGCCCGGCAATGCGGCGCTGGACCTGATCGCGGAATTCCTCGACTCGTGCATCGACCATCGCTTGGTCGTATTTGTCATATTCGTACATCAGATCACCCAGTTGCCGGCATTGGGGTCGGCGGGTTTGAGGGTCAGGTCGGGGCGGACGGTGGGGCCAAGCGCACGGATGCGATCCTTGATATGCGCTGGCCGAACACCTTGCGGCGTCAGGTCGGCATCGAGCACATAGCCGCCGTTCACACGGCAGGCGGCGGTCTCGATGGCCAAAATCTGCTCTCCCTGATCGCCAACGTCGAAAGCGTCCTCGACGTGGACGGACCACCCTTGGCCGTCCCACCATATGACAAGGCCGGTCTTGAGATCATTGCCGGTTATGATTTTCATGAGCAATCGGCTCCGATTGAACTGCGGATTGAAAGGGGGAGGGCGTTGAGCGCGTCGGCCAGCGTCGCAACCTCTCCAACGACGATAAGCGCGGGGCTCCGGACATGTTCACGCGTAACGAGATCGCCCAGATCGGCAAGCAGGGTACGCAGCGCGCGCTGATCCGGCCTGGTGGCGTTCTCTATGACTGCGACCGGAGTCTGCGGGGCGAGGCCGTCGGCGATCAGCTTGTCGGCGATGCCGGCCGCCGTCGCGACCCCCATATAGATGACAAGAGTGCGATCCTTACCCGCAAGTCCGGCCCAGTTCTGCTCGGTCAGGCCCTTGCACTGCCCCGCCACGAAGGTCACTGCGCTGGAAAAACCGCGATGGGTAAGGGGCAGGCTGGATGCCGCCGCCGCGCCGATTGCCGCACTGACGCCCGGCACGATCTCGACCCGAACACCGGCCGCGCGGCAGGCCTCCATTTCCTCGCCGCCGCGTCCGAAAACAAAGGGGTCGCCCCCCTTCAAACGCACGACGTCGCGCCCCGCGAGGGCATGCTGCACCAGCAATGCGTTGATTTCCTCCTGGGGGAGGGTGTGACGCGCGCGCTGCTTGGCGACGCAAATCATCTCCGCATCGCCGGGCGCCAGGGCGAGTATTGCCGTGTCCACCAGGCCATCATGAATTATGAGGCTGGCTCCGCCGATCAGCCGGGCAGCGCGCACGGTGAGCAATTCCGGGTCGCCAGGACCGGCACCGACCAGATAGACGGTGCCGACGCCGTCAGAGGAAAAGGGGGCAGCTTGAGCCATGCTGGCCACATGGCCCGAACTTCCATTTATCGCAACGCAAAATCCATTTGCCGGGCTCAAGGAAAAATTGTGGCGGAAAGGGTCCTCCTGTCCTCCTAATCCCCCATGTGGCCCACATCGACAGGGGCAAGGCCCACGCCGATGACGGCGCGGGGCTGTTCGGCTTCGGCCGAACTGACAGGATAAGCGCAAAAATCGGCGGCATAATATCCGCCCGGCCGATGATTACCCGACGTACCGACGCCGCCGAAGGGCGCCGTGCCCCCGATGCCGTAGGTCGTGCCGTTCCAGTTGATCGCGCCCGCACGGACGCTGGCCCAGAACCGGTCGTAATCCTCTGGGCTCCCGCCGATAAGTGAGGCGGACAAACCGTATCGCGTGTTGTTTGCCTCCCGGATGGCAGCGTCAAAATCGGTAACCCGGATGACCTGCAGCAAGGGACCGACCAATTCGGCGTCCGGCTTATCGGCAATCCCCGTAACGTCGATCAGCGCGGGCGTGAGGAAGGGCAAGTCGCGATGCGGGCGCTTGAGGTGGATGAGCGGCCTCCCGCCCATGCTCATCAGCGCGAGGAAGCTTTCGGTAATACCATCGGCGGCGTCGTTGTCGATTACGGGACCCATGAAGGGTGCGGGATCGGCATGAGGATGGTCGACGATCAGTCGGCCGATGAGCTTGCGCAACTCGGCGATTGCGGTGTCCGCGAGGCTGTCGCGCACAATCAGGCGTCGGGCTGATGTGCAGCGTTGACCGGCGGTGGCGAAGGCGGACTGTACGATCAGCGCCGCCGCAGTGGACATGTCCGGAGTGTCCCACAGCACCAGGGGATTGTTGCCGCCCATTTCAAGGGCGACAATCTTTTCCGGGCGGGCGGCGAGTGCACGATTTATCGCGATGCCGGTGCGCGCCGACCCCGTGAACAGGACGCCGTTGACGCCTGGATGCGTCACAAGCGCTTTGCCGACCTCCGCGTCACCGGTCAGCAGGCGGACGACATCGTCCGGAATGCCCGCCTGATGGAACAGCTCGACCAGCATCGCACCGGTCGCCGGAGTCTTTTCCGAAGGTTTCAAAACAACCGAGTTGCCGGCAATGAGGGCGGGTATGATATGCCCCGCCGGCACGTCCGCCGGGAAATTATACGCACCCAGTACCGCAAGCACGCCGTGCGGCTTGTGGCGTACTCTCTGACGCGCGCCCATGGCGCCTTCGACGCGGCGCTGGCCGGTGCGTTCCGAATAGGCGGAAACCGAAATGTCGACCCTGCCGATGACGGAGCTGACCTCCATCCGGGCCTCCCAAAGCGGTTTGCCCGTTTCGCGCGCGATCAGGTCTGCAAGGGTGTCCTCGTTAGCCCGCACGACATTGACGAAACGGCGTAGCGCCTCGATGCGGTAGGCGGCGGACCGGGCAGCCCACAGCATCCAGGATGAGCAGGCGCGTCCGACTTCCACATCGACATCGCCAAACTCTCCCTCCCACAACAATGCACCCGTTGCCGGTTCGAAAGACTGAAGCTTTTCGGCCATCCTGACGACCTTAATGACTTTTCGTTAACGCACGAACAACTTTGCGGTTCGTCAAGCACGC
>DASULD010000014.1:0-12682 GCA_036278355.1 Sphingobium sp. | reverse complement strand
GAGCTTGCGGAAGACGGCATCGCTTGCGATCTGTTGGATCTGCGGACAACCAGCCCGTTGGACGAGGAAGCCATCCTCGACAGCGTCGAGCGTACCGGGCGGCTGATGATCGTCGACGAAGCTCCACCGCGTTGCTCGCTTGCGACCGATCTCGCCGCGTTGGTCGCCGCCAAGGCGTTCGCGTCGCTTAGGGCGCCGATCGAGATGGTCACTCCTCCGCACAGCCCGGTGCCGTTCGCGCGGGAGCTGGAATCGGTCTATCTGCCTTCGCCCGACCGGATCGTGGCGGCGGCGACCCGGCTCATGGCCTACAGGAGGGGTTGAGGCATGGCTACGCTGCGCGCATTCGCGATGCCCAAGTGGGGCATAGAGATGACCGAGGGCGTCGTCGCCGAGTGGAAGGTCAAGGAAGGGACAGCGTTCCGCAAAGGCGAGCTGCTCGCGCTCATCGAAACCGACAAGATCACGAACGAGGTTGAAGCCGAGGCGGACGGCCAGTTTGCCCGCCTCGTGGCGCAACCAGGTGAAACCTGCCCGGTCGGCGCGTTGATCGCGGTGCTGGCCGGCCCGGAGGATGCCCCGTCAGCCGAGGATGTCGACGCGTTTGTCGCGCAATTCCGCCCCGCCGATAATAAAGTGGCGTCAAAAGCGGCGGCGTCGGCGGCCAAACCGCCAGCGAGTGAGCGCCCCGAACCCAAGCGTGAGCAAGCAGCGCCGAAGAAGGCCGACATTCCCGCCGACGCCAACATTTCTCCTGCTGCCCGCATCTTTGCCGAAGAGAACGGGGTGGACATCTCCGGCATCGGCGGTTCCGGCCCCAAGGGCCGCATCACGTTCCAGGATGTGGTGCAGGCGAGCCTCCCGCCCTGCGTACCATCGTCCCGAGCGCCGGTGGATATCTCTCCGGCCAGCGACGGCGTCGATCAGATATACGCGAGCCCGCTTGCAAAGCGGCTTGCCGTTCAGCACGGGGTCGACATCTCGACGTTGAAGGGAACCGGGCCGAGAGGGCGGATTTCCAAGGCCGACGTGCTCCAGCTCATTCCCAAGGCGATAGACGCGGCCGCTCCGTCGTCGGGGACACCGGCGCCCGTGCGTCCGGCGTCCGGCACGGCAGAGGTCTTGATGATGTCGTCGATGCGTAAGGCGATCGCGAAGGCGCTCAGCCACAGCAAATCGACCATCCCGCATTTCTATCTGCGATCAAAGGTGCGGATCGATCCGATCCTCAACCTGCGGTCGCAGGCCAAGGCCGCGACGGGTGAAGCGCCGAGCATCAACGATTATATCGTCCGTGCATGCGCCCTTGCTCTGACGCAACATCCCGACGTCAACATTCAGGTTCACGGCGAGGAAATCCACCGCTTCGGCAGCGCGGACATAGCGATTGCGGTTGCGACCGACAAAGGACTGATCACGCCGATATTGCAGGCGGCCGAGACAAAATCCGTGGCGCAGATCGCGCGTGAGGTAAAAGCGCTCGCGGAAAAGGCCCGGGCGGGCCGGCTTGCACCGGAGGAATATCGCGGCGGAAGCTTTTCGATCAGCAATCTGGGCATGTTCGGCATCGATCAGTTCGATGCGATCATCAACCCGCCGCAGGGGGCGATTCTTGCGGTGGGTGCGGGAGTGCGTCAGCCTGTCGAGGCGGGCCATGCGCTCGCCTTCGCCACCGTGATCGAGTTATCGCTCTCGTGCGATCATCGCGCGATCGACGGTGCGGTGGGCGCAGCGTTCATGCGGACGCTCAAAGGATTGATCGAAGCGCCGGAGCAGCTCACGGGCTGATCGGCTGCCCCGCGCGTCCGCCCACCCCGACGCCATGCAAAGCGGGCAATGCGCCTCAGGACGAACGGGCTGATGAGGCGGCTGCAGCCATGACCGAGGCTTCAATCTCGACTTTGTTGGGGTTCCCGCGCAGTCTCAAACCCCCGTTTACCTGCAAGTTTTCGCCGGTCATGAAGCATTCGTCGCTGGCAAGCCACACGCATCCGGCCGCGATCTCCTGTGGCGTGCCGTAACGTCCGAGTGGATAGCGGCGGGCGAAGGCTTCCATTACGCCGGGTACGGATCCTGCCGCGGCGGTCATCGGTGTCTCGGTGACGCCGGGGGAAACGCTGTTGGCGCGAATGCCCAGATGCCCGAATTCGTTGGCCACCGTCCGGATCATGTGATCGGTCCCGGCCTTGGTCGCCATATAGGCGGTGTGGTCCTCCAGCATGATGGTGGCGGTTGCCGAGCTGATCTGGATGATCGAACCGCCGCGTTGTTTTGCCATTACCGGAATAAGCGCCTGGATGAACTGGAATGGCCCCCGCAGTTGCAGCGCGTACATTCGGTCAAAGTCTTCATCGGTTGTATCCAGGAAAGGCTTCAGCAGCCCCCAGCCGGTCGCGTTCACCGCAATGTCTATGCCGCCAAGGGCCGATGCGGCCGCATCGACCGCGGCGAAAATGCTGTCGCGTCGCGTGAATTCGCAGTCGACGGCGACGCCATCGATCTCATGGGCAAGGGCGTCGAGATTGGCCATGTTGCGGCCTGCTGCCGCAACTTTCGCGCCCTCGGCGGCGAAACGGCGCGCGATGACCTGGCCCATATTGTCCTTGCCCGCTGCGCCGACAATCAATGCGCGCTTGCCCGCAAGTCTGTCCATTGCTTGACTCTCCCTTGTTAATAATCTTCGGATTTGAGGATCGAGAAGGCGCGCTGGGAAAAGCGCCATTCGCCGTCGCGCCGGCGGTAACCGTCCTCGTAGCAGCCCCAGACGCGCAGCCGTCTGCCGTCCGCTGTTTCCGCGACCTCGCTGGTGTAGGATCGTCCCTGGGCAACGTCCTGGTCAATCGTCACCGCGCCCTGGGTCGCGTGCATGACCACGAAGGGAAACGCCTTCATCGCCTCGATCCACGCGGCCACGATCGCGTCTCGTCCGCGCACGGGCTCCGGCCCGAACAACGTCCATTCGGCATCTTCATCCCATGACGATCCCCACAGGGCCGCATCCCGCCGGTTCACGCCATCGACATAGCGCGCAAGCGCCTGATTGATCCCGGCGAGGGCGTCTGCATCCATGGTCATGGGGGGAGTGTAGATCGCAACGGCGCCAGACCAACTCAGCTTTATGACAGGTTCGGGGGCAATGTGCCCCGGAAGCCAGCGAGTGTGCCCTCAGTGACGATTCCGCCGACGTCGCGGCCGCCGAAGAAGAAAGCGGTCTGACGCGCTCACACTTCCTTCGCGATCATGGCAACAGGGATTGTGACGGCCGGGCTTGGTATCGCAGCAGGAGTGATGCGGAACGCTGGCGCCGCCGCCCGGCGGTTCACCTCACGAGTAAGGTGATTACTTTACCGCGCGTTCCTGGCTCGGGGTCGGGCCGCCGAGAGCGATACGGGGTTTGCTGTTAAGAGCCATCGCCCGCTCAGAGCCCGTCACATAGGGCAGGGGATTGATGGCCGCACCGGCAAAGCGAATTTCGTAATGAAGATGGCTGCCGGTCGAGCGGCCGGTGGAACCCATAAGGCCGATCATCTCGCCGCGCTGTACGCGCTGATTGGGCTTCACCATCAGCTTCGAAAGGTGGCCGTAGCGGGTTTGCGTGTCGTTGCCGTGGGAGATCTCTACCAGATTGCCGTAGCCGTTCATCCACTGGGAAACAGCGACGATGCCGTCCGCCGTAGCGTATACCGGCGTACCGGCGGGGCCGGGGATGTCGATGCCTTTATGCATGCGCGACCGGCCCGTGAACGGGTCGGACCGGACCCCGAAATTGCTGGTGAGCGCCAAATTCTCGACTGGACGGCCGGTCGGAATATAAACTGCGGTACGGGGCACGCCCGGGTTGTCGAGCTTCTCCCAACGCGAAAAGATATTGGCGTATGTTGCGTCTGTACCCGGCTGGGGCGCCGTGGCGAGGCTGAGGTCGTCGCTGTAAGGATCGTCGTCGATGGGCGTAACCACGCTGCCTGCGTGAACCGGCATCGCTGCGGTGCAGACCGTGAGCGCCGCAACGACTGCTCCGATCCTCAAACCAGCGGTAAATCGTTGGCACCAGCTCATGATAGTTGAGTAGTCCAACGCGACTGTTTTTAGCATGCGACCCTACCGTTCGCCGAACCGTGAAATCCGGCGCTGTGTGTTTGTGCGGTTATATTATTACCCGCCCCGGCACCGTGTCTGCCAGACGAGGGTTAATAGGCAAGCTACATGTAATAATCCCGCGTCAAACCGGCCTGTCGACGCGCTGAATCGTTGAATGGTGGTTTCAACCTGCCCCGAAAGTGCCTTTCAACCAGGACTTTGTAGTGATCGGGCGGTACGAGCCCGCCTCGGTTCGCCGCATAGGAGAACCATTTTGTCCCGAATGCGACGTGACGAATCTCGTCTGTCATGATTCGGGTCAACAGTGCGGCCGATGGTTGATCGCCCACCCCGGCGAAGCGTTCGATCGTGAGCGGGGTGATGTCGAGCGCCCGCGCCTCCAGCACCATGGGCACGATCGCCAGCCGGGCCAAAGCGTCATGGGCGGTTTCCTCGGCCGCCTCCCACAAGCCGCCGTGGGCAGGCAGCGCACCGTAATGGCTGCCGAGTTGGCCCAGTCTGCGGCTCAGCAGCGCGAAATGCATTGCTTCATCCGCTCCGACGGATAGCCAGTCCCCGATGAACTCTGGCGGGAACTCCGCGCCGAACCGTCCGACGAGATCGAAAGCAAGATCGATCGCGGCAAATTCAATATGCGCGAGTGCGTGGAGCATGGCGATCCGTCCGCGGAGCGATCCCGCCTTGCCCCGCTTTGGCATCCTGTTGGCGGGCAGCAGCTCGGGACTATCGGGCCGGGCCGGACGGGCGGGCATATCGGTGTCGAAAACAGGCGTGATCCGGCCCAGCCGCCAATCCCGCGCCACCGCCCGCGCGCGCATGAGCTTCGTGTGCGGCGAGGCGGTCAGCAGCACGTCACGGCAAGCGGAGGCGATGGACAAACGCCCGTCAGCCAAGCGCTTTCACCGATTCCAACACTTCGGCGGCGTGCCCCTTCACCTTTACCTTGGGCCACACGCGCAGGATCGTTCCGTCGGCGTCGATCAGGAACGTGGCCCGCGCGATCCCCATGTAGACACGGCCGTACAGCGATTTCTCGACCCAGGTGCCGAATGCCTCGCAAGCGGAGCCGTCCTCATCCGAGGCGAGCGTGACACCCAGGCCATATTTGTCGCGAAACTTTGCAAGCCTTGCTGGCTTGTCCTTTGAAACGCCGATCACCGGTACGCCGGCCGCCGCGAACTCCTTCGCCAGAGCGGTGAAGTCCTTCGCCTCATTCGTGCAGCCCGGCGTATCGGCCTTGGGATAAAAATAGACGACGACCCGTTTCCCGGCATGGCGCGACAGCGAAAAGGGGTGCTCGTCCGCATCGGTCAGCGTGACGTCCGGCGCCTTGCCTCCGGCTTCCAGCATGATCAATCCTCCTCAACGGGTACACGCGCCACCAGACCGGCCCAGCATTGCGCGACGCTTTGCCGCGCCGTGTGGAGCTTGGCAAGCAACTCGTCCCAGTCCCGCGCGCCACAGCGTGCCGCGACGAGGGTGCGGGCCGCCTCCGGTGGTTCGGTCGCGGCGGGACAAACCAGGCGCGACACCACCAGATAACGTGTCATCAGGTCATGGGCCGGAGCCAGCTCGGCCGGCAGGTGGCCGTCGCCGATCAGCAGTCGCACCGCGCGGCCCAGATCGGGGTCGAAGGCGCTGCGATGCAGGAGCTGCGTTACCTGCACAATGAACTCCAGATCGACGAGGCCGCCGTCGGCAAGCTTTACGTCCAATGGCCCTGCTGCGGGTTTGTGCCGGGCGATGTCCTGCCGCATCTTCACGGCATCCCGGATCAGCGCGCCCGCATCCCGCCCGGCGTCGAGTATGGCGCGAATGATGTCCTGCGTCGCTCTGCGAGCGCCCTCCGATCCAAAGACCGGCCGCGCGCGGGTCAGCGCGAGATGCTCCCAGGTCCAGGCATTCTCCTGCTGATACCGGGCGAAGCTGTCGAGGCTGGCGGCAAGCAGGCCTTGCGCTCCAAATGGCCGAAGCCGCGTATCGACCTGATAAAGCGGGCCGGAAGCCGTCGGCACGCTCAGCGCGTTCCCGATGCGCTGCGCCAAGCGGTTGAAATACTGGGTGGCGCCCATCGGCTTTGCACCATCCGATTCCACCGAAAAATCCCCGGTGAAAAGATACACAAGGTCCAGGTCGGACGCATGGGTAAGCACGCCTCCGCCAAGTCTGCCAAGCGCGATGATGACAAGCTCTCCGCCCGGGACATGGCCGTGGGTGCGCGCGAACTCCTCCGCCGTTGCGGAAGCCAGCACGTGTACAGCAGCCTCCGCCAGCCGGCCGTAGCCCGCGCCGACTTCAAGCGGATCGGTCGCGCCGCAAACGATCTGGGCGCCGAGCGCGAAGCGCCGTTCGCCGATTTTCTGCCGGACGCGGTCAAGCACCATCTGGTAATCGTCACCGGTCTCGCGCTGCGCCAGCCAGCGGCTGAGCGGCTCGACGTCCGGCATCGGATCCAGGGCGCTTGCGTCGATCAGGCTGTCCAGCAACTCCGCGCGTCGTGACAGATCGTCGGCCAGCACCGGCGCATGGCTCAACATCGTGGCGAGCATCGCGACAAGCGCAGGCCGTGCGGCAAGCAGCTTGAAGAAATTGATCGCGCTCGGCAGGCGACCGATCATGTCGTCCAGCCGGTTGAGCGCCGCAGCCGGATCAGGCGCGTGCGCAAGCCCCGCGAAAAGCCCCGGAAGCAAATCCTCCAGCGCCTCGCGCGCCGAAGCGCTGCGTAACGAGCGGGCGGAGCCGTCGCGCCAGCGCGCGATGCGGCCGGTCGCGGCGTCCGCCACCGTCGCTTCAAAGCCCATGTCGATGAGCTGCTCTTTCAGGCGATCGGGCCGCTGCGACAGTCTCTCGCTTTCGGCCGGGGCAAGCTGGTCGAAATTGCTGCCGACCCATTCGACGTGCGGCCGCAGGAGATCGAGGAGCGCATCGCCGCCATCCACACCGTGCAATCGTGCGACAGTGTCGAGCGCGGCGGGGTCGGCGGGCAGTTCATGTGTCTGCCGGTCCTCGACCATCTGCAGCCGGTGCTCGATCGTACGGAACAGCACATAGGCCTCGTCAAGCCGCCGGGCGGTTTCGTGCGGGATCACATCGGCGTCCGCCAGCACCCGCAGCGCTGTGCGGGTTGCTCCGACGCGCAGTTCGGGATGGCGCCCGCCGTGTATCAGCTGATTCACCTGGGCAAAGAACTCAACCTCGCGGATGCCGCCGCGCCCGCGCTTCAGGTCATATCCGGGTCCGAAAATCTGGCCGTCGGCATAATGATCGCGAATGCGGCGGCTGATGTCGAGGATTCCGTCGATCGCTCCGAAATCGAGCGAGCGGCGCCATACGAAGGGACGGATGGATTGGAGGAAATAGGCTCCGAGCGCCCTGTCGCCCGCGCACGTGCGCGCGCGGATGAACGCTGCCTGTTCCCATCCCAGCGCCATGCTTTCATAATAGCTGATCGCCGCGTTGACGGGCAGCGCGATCGGCGTCGCCTCCGGTGAGGGACGCAGGCGCAGATCGACGCGGAAGACATAGCCGTCGCCGTCCCGCGCCGACAATATCTCGGTCATCCGCTTGCCCAGCCTTACCGCTGCCTCAACGGGCTCCTCCCTGGGGCGACGCGGCAGCGTTTCGGGATCGAAGACAAGGATCGGATCGATGTCGCTGCTGTAATTCAACTCGCGACTGCCGTGCTTTCCAAGCGCGATCACGGCAAAGCCACGCGGCTCGTCATCGGGATAACGCTCGGCGAACGCTGCGCTCAGTGCCGCTTCGACCGCTTCGTCGGCGAAATCTGACAATCGGCCGGTGACCTGCTCGAAATCCCACGCTCCGGCCAGATCCGCCACGGCCGTGACCAACGCGATCGCGCCGCGCCGCCGCCTCAGCGCCTGCATCGTGCCGCTCGCGCCATCGCCAGCACGGTTCGCTGCGTTCCAGGCTTCGGCAAGGTTACCTTTCTCCAGCAGACGCGCCGCCTCGTCATGCCGGGCCGCCATCCGCCCCAGAAAGCCGGAATGCGCGCGCGCGCGGGACAGAGCGTCGGCCCACAAGCCGGTTTGGCGGTGTTTTCCTGCTGTTGCCATTACGTCAGTGCGTCCGTCGTATTTGTCTGATTCTCGCGGAACCATGCCGCACCATTCGAGTCTTTCCCAGTATGAAAGACTGGCTGCATGACTCGAGCGGACCATCGAACGCGCGGCGATCGCTGCAGTTCGTTACAACGCCTGTGCCTCAACCATTCGACGGGGTGGGGCGGGCCCTGGCGTCAGCTTATCCTGCGGTGGAGCAATCCGTTTTACCGATGGACATGGTTCTACTGTTGCAGGCGCTCGGTGCCGAGGATGACGCGAGGGGCTGACGCGCCCGGGGTTGGTGACGAGGCGGCGGCCTCATCCGCTCGTAAAATCAGAACTGAGCCGGTCCACGTCGGCCATGATCTCGCTGAGCGCGGTGCTGCCATTTTCCTCCTGCCGATGGCGGGGCGGCAGCACGCCGCATTCCAGGATCTGCTCCAGCGCCGCACGGCCTCTGGCCACACGGCTTTTGATTGTGCCGACCGCTACGCCACATATTTCGGCGGCTTCCTCATAAGCAAAACCACCCGCGCCGACGAGGATCAGAGCCTCTCTCTGTGAGGCCGGCAGTTGCAGCAGCGCGCGCTGCATGTCGGCCAGCTCAAGCTGCTTGTCCTGCCCGGCCGGCGCCGCCAGCAACCGGTCCGCGGCCACGTCATCCCATTCGCCGCGAAAGCGCGACCGTCGCATTTGCGACAGGAAATGGTTGCGCAGAATGATGAACGTCCAGGCTCGCATGTTCGTCCCGGCCTGAAAACGGGAGCGGGCGGCCCAGGCCTTCATCAAGGTCTCCTGAACCAGATCGTCGGCAAGGTCGCGTGATCCGGAAAGTGACCGGCCAAATGCACGCAAATGAGGGATCACGGCGGCGAGTTCACGCTTGAATTCGGCGTCGCTTAACGGTGTCTGGGTATCCGAATCCTGGGTCGTTCCACTCATGCAAATTCCCTCGACGAAACAAACGACGCCCCATTATTCCACCGCTGGCAATGTGCATCGGTTCCCCATCCCGGCCATCTGGCGCGCGGCGACACGGGTTCCGTCACATGAATATGGAACGCCGCGACGGCGCTGCAAGCCCCCGGGCGGTTGTTTTGATCGTCACGCGGGGCTTGTTGCCGTGTCGAAGAAGAGTGCCTGCGCAATCGCCGCCTTGACGGTGGAGCGCTGGAACGGCTTGGTGATCAGAAAGGTCGGCTCGGGCCGCTCCCCGGTCAACAGACGCTCTGGAAACGCGGTGATGAAGATGACCGGAACCGAGATACGCGCCAATATGTCTTTCACCGCGTCAATGCCGCTTGAATCATCCGCAAGCTGGATATCCGCAAGAACCAGGCCGGGACGCTGTTCGTTCGCCATCTGCACGGCCTCGTCGCGGGTCACCGCAATCCCGGTGACGTCGTGGCCCATGTCACGGACGATCATTTCGATATCCATCGCGATAATCGGTTCGTCCTCTATGATGAGCACGTCGGCGCGTGTCTGGCGGTCGATCTCGTGAAACGCCTCATCCACCAGGCTTTCGACGTCCATCGGCTTCATATCCATGAGATATGCCGCCTCACTCTGGCTGAACCCTTCCATCGCGGTGAGGAGAAGAGCCTGTCGGGGGAGCGGCGCAACGCGCGCAAGTCGCGCTCTGGCAATGGCCTGGCGCTCGTCTTCCTGTCCGCCCGAAAAATCGCCGTCTTCCATGTGAGTGGTCGACCAGATTGCATGAAAGGTGCGATAGAGCCCCAGCCGGGGGTCGATATCGTCGGGGAAGGCATCGGGGGCTTCCACAATCGCCTCAAGCGTCGCCCGTACATAAGCGTCGCCGTGGGTCTGGCTGCCGGTTAATGCTCTGGCATACCGCCGCAGAAACGGAAGATGGGGATAAAGCTGATGGCCCAGTGACATTGTTACTCTTCTCCCTGCGATGCGACGCATAACCCGCCGCTCCGCGACGTTAACCGGACACGCCGACTAAACATACCACGACATGCGGCTTAACATGTTGAATTTTGTTGATGAAGGAACTGTCCCCCCGTAAGCCGTCCAAAAAATGTGCCAAAATGTTCCAGCGTCAGATTTGGGTGGAACCAACAAGATGAAAAATGGTTTCGTTCCGGTGACAATATTCCTGGCCCACAGGCTCGCGGAAGATTGTCCGCGGGCTGATAATGAGTGGCGTCGTTGACAAGGCGGCGAAAATCAGAAAGCGGGTCGCGGCTGACCGTGCAGGCTTAGAAAGCCGGCGCGGCGGTCGGCGCAGAGGGACAAGAATGATGGACGACGAGCGGGATCGGTTGGGAGATCGGGATACGACGTCTGATTATGAACCGAAGAAGGGCAGTTCGAGGCAGCCAACAGACTGGCGCGCCCATCGTGCCTCGCTTCCGCCGATGAACGAGGATGCCAATCTGGGCGCGGCGTTGCGAGGCGTTTATCAACGTACCGTCGAGGAAGATATTCCTCAGGAATTGCTGGACCTGCTCAAAAAGCTTGGCTGAACCGTCCCCATCCACCGGGAAAGAAACGCCTTCCGCAGGTCAGCCAGACACCATGTCTCCTCCTTCACCTCCACCCGCATCCGGCACGGTCAGCGTGCGGGGGTGGTTTCGTGGTACGCCTGCGCGTGTTTTCTTTATTATCATGCTTGCACTGCTGCCGCTGGCGCTGGCGGCGATCGTTGTGAACTGGCAGTCGATCCGGACGGCGGAGCGTGAAAAGACGGAACTGATGGAGGCGGCAACGCAACAGACCGCCGCGCAGCTTGCCTCCAATATCAGCGTCATTCGTAACACCCAGATACTCACCGCGAACGTTCTCGCGTTCGATCCCAATCCCGGCAACATATGCGAACGGATGCAGCGTCTGTACCGTTCGATGGTGGGCGAAGGTGGCGTTGTCCACGTCATTTTCGACCGGGAGAAACGGGTCCGTTGCGCATCGCCTGGCGGCGCGGCGATGCTCGCAACGCTCGGCGACGCTGCATCCGGCACGGTGAAGCTGATGCAGACGCCCGGAACCAGCGGGCTGGTCCTGCAGGCGCAGAGCAGGGACGGATCGCTGACGGTGCTTACGCTCTATCGGCAGGAGGCCATCCAGCGCACCACAATGGCGGGGTTGCACGATCCGCAGCAGTCGGTGGTCCTGATCCAGAACGGCCGGCATCTCTGGCTCAGCGACCGGCGGGCGGGTAACACGCAAGGACTGAATGGCGTCGTGACCGAGGCGAAGGTGGGCAAATACCCTCTTTCTATGGCGCTGGTGATGGCGCCGAACCAGGAAAGTGCAGGATATCTGGCGTTGCTGATGCCGGTGGTGCTCTGGTTGGCGGCCGGTTTTCTCGGATGGCTGGTCGTCCGTTCGGTGCTGATCCAGCCTTTGATCGCGTTGCGCGGCGAAGTGGCGGACTATGTGCCGGGCAAGGTCATCACTCCTCCCAGGGTGGCCGGTGTTGCGTCAGCCGAGCTTGCGGAACTCGGTCAGGCGTTCCACGACATGAGCAAGGACGTGGCCGAGCATGAGGAGGAAATGCGCGAGGCGCTCAGCCGCCAGACAAAGCTCACTCGCGAAGTCCATCACCGCGTAAAGAACAACCTGCAGATCATTTCCAGTTTGATCAGCCTGCACTGGCGCTCAGCCGGCAGTCCTGAAATGGCCGGATGTTATCTCTCGATCCAGCGGCGGGTCGATGCGCTCGCGGTGGTGCAGCGCAATCATTATGCCGAACTTGACGAAGAGCGCGGCGTGCGTGCCCGCGCCATGCTGAACGAAATTTCAAGCGGTCTCAAAACCTCGGCGCAGGTGCAAAGCAAAAGGGATCTCGATGTCTCGGTCCGCTGCGACGATGTTTATCTTCATCAGGATGTGGCGGCGCCAATTGCGTTCATGGCCGCCGAGCTTGCCGATCTGGTCATCGCGCTGGAAACAGGCGGGCGGCTTGACGTGTCGCTGACCCGGCTTCCGGATGATTCCGAGCGCGCCCGTTTCGCGGTCTCATCCGCCGCGTTCCAACGTCCCAGGGTGTCGGATGCCAACAAGGTGGAGCTTTATGAAAGGGTTCTGACCGGCCTTTCCCGGCAGTTGCGTGCACCTCTGGAACATGACGTCGAGACGGGCGAATATCATATCATCGTGCCCGTCACGGGATGATCCGCACGCCGCGCGGCATATCGTGTCCTGAACTCCCTCGCGAACTCGCCGAAGTGCCCGGATGCGATCGCGTCGCGAATGCGCTGCATGAGATCCTGGTAGAAATGGATATTGTGCTGCGTCATCAGCATGGCGCCCAGTATTTCCTTCGCCTTTACCAGATGGTGAAGGTAGGCGCGGCTCCAGCCTGTACAGGCCGGGCATGCGCAATCCGGATCGAGCGGGCCGGTATCCTCGGCAAAGCGGGCGTTGCGGATGTTGAGCGGACCGTCCCAGGTGAAGGCCTGTCCATTACGGCCAGAGCGGGTGGGGAGCACGCAATCGAACATGTCGATCCCCCGCTCAACCGCCCCGACAATGTCGTCCGGCTTTCCGAC
>DASULD010000013.1:0-3103 GCA_036278355.1 Sphingobium sp. | reverse complement strand
AACATCGCGGTCGATGCTTCCCAGGCCAGTTTCAGCGTCTCGTCCCGCGCGTTGCCTGCCCCATGGGCCAGGGCTTCGGCCACCGCCTGCCTGTGGCGGCTGAAGCACTGGTCGCGATATCCGGTCAGGACATCCTCGAAGCGGGTCGCCACGCGTATGCCATTGGCCTCCGACACCGGGTCGATCTCCCGAAGTTCGGCATAGAGGCTGTCGGGCCGGCCGAAGCCGACCTGGTCGCTCATCGCGCGCTGCAAATCCCGACGCAGGGCCGCTACCCTGCTCTCTCCGTCGTCCGCCATCTTGCTTGATCCTTCAGACCTGCTGCGACTGAACGGCAGGGCACGGCTGCCACGTCCTGCCCGGTTTCGTCCTTTTCAGCGCTTGATCTTCAGTCCGTCGGGCGACTCCGCCATGTGGCGACGATTGCCCATATTGGCCCTGAACGCGTCCTCCAGCGCCTTCTGGGCCGGCGGCAGGTTATGGGCCTGTTCGGCCGTGAAACGGTTGGTAATCGCCGTGTAGCAGGCGATGCCGATGCTGTCGGGCTCGACGAAGGGACAGTCGAGTATCGTACTCGCCTGCGCCAGATGGCTGTCCAGGCTTTCGACCGCGACCATGGGATCGGCAATATGGTAGACGGCGGAAAACTCATAACGGGGCACGGCATCGATCAACTGGATATCGGCCGCCTTGTAGAGGTCTCCGGCGATAAATCCCGTAAGCCGCAAGGTCCGCGGCAGATAGTCCTCACGATACCATTTTATGAACTCGCCTTCCTTGCCCTTCTTCACATTCATGCGGATGAGCAGGACGTCGCCATTGCGCGAGTCATAGGATTCGACCGCTGTCTTTCCCGATAGCGCGGGGACATAATAGAAGTCTTCCGCCTTGTCGATGCGCTGCGCCGAGGTTATCGGCATGCGATCGCTGAAGCATTGCTCGATATGATCGTCGATATTCTGTTGCGTGTCGTTCAGTTCATAGATGCACAGCCAGCGTTGTTCAGGCCCGAAGTGCCGGGCATTATAGCGGAGCTGATAGGGTGATAGTTTCCACCGTTGCACCGCCACGCTGCCCTGCAGGCGCATCGTGTCATGGCAGTGGATATTGGTGTACCAGTCGTTGAATTCATCCTCCTGACCTTCGAAAGCTTCCGTCATGACGATGAAGATGGACGAAAGCGCCTGGCGCGGAGGAGGCGCGGCTGGGCCTTGATCCAGCACCGCGGAAGCGCCCGCTTTTCCGGCCTTTACACTGTCGGTCATGGCTCTCTCCAATTTCCGGCGCCTCTGCCGGCGTCCGTTTAAAATCAGCGCGCAGATCGCGACAAAAGGTCGCATTTCCGGCCGTCGAGCGACACAGCAGCATGCGTTTCGCGCCGGCACCACGTTCGATCGGACGATGCCAATGCGGCATTGGTGCATCATGCGGGTCGGATCGCGATAAAAATGGGAGAGCGAAATGGACCCCAAAGTGCAGCGCCTCGTCGATCATTTCGAGATTCGCGAGGTTATCGAGGCCTATGTCCATGCCTGCGACCGATGCGATCGCGACGCGGTGGAGGATGTCTATCATCCCGACAGTTGGGACGATCATGGTCCGATGAAGATGACCGGCCCCCAGTTCGCCGACGCGGTCACGGACTCGCTGAGTTCGGTCTGGAAGAACGCGACCCATCTGCTCGGCCAGTCCCGGATCAGGGTGGACGGCGACAGGGCGGGTGCGGAAACGACCTTCTTCGCTTCGCTGACCCGTGACGCCGACGGAACGGAAATGCTCGACATGATGGTCGGCCGCTATGTCGATGTCATGGAAAGACGCGACGGCGTCTGGGCGATCAAGGATCGGCGCTGCGTTTCCGAATGGTCCTCCAGCGCCCCCATCGGCGAGGATTTCCTGCGGGGCGATCTCTTCATCCAGGGTTCCCGCTCGGTCAAGGATCCCGCCTATGAAGTACTGAATCTAGTCGCGGGCCGTGCCCGGATCGAGCGATAGAAGGCGGGACCGCCGGACAGGATGACGCCCTCCCGGCAGAAGCCGGGACATGCACGGGAAGTCATGGCATGAGCATATATATCGACGCCAAACCCTATCATGTCGCCTATGTCGTTCCCGACATCGACGCGGCCGTGGACAGGCTGCTGGCATCGGGGATCGGCCCTGCGCATTTCATCCGCGGTACGGAAATGGCGGCGCGTTTCCGGGGGGAATTGATCCGCATCCATGTTTCGGCCGCCTTCGTCGTCATTGCCGGACAATTGACGGAACTGGTGAGCCAGGACGACGACAGGCGCTCGACCTTCACCGAGTTCCTTGACCACCATCCCTCGGGCGGCCTGCACCATGTGGCCTATTTCAGCAATGATTTCGACGCCACGGTCAGGGACGCGGCGGCACGCGGCCTGCGCCTGAAGGCGCACCTGGAATATGTCGATGAAGCCGGAAACGCCTTCGAATCCTATTATGAGCCGCAGGAAAATCCAGACGCTGTTCTTTTGCAGCTCGCGCTGCCCAGCCCGCTCGACCCGGTCTATCGCGCGATCGTCGACATTGCGGACCATTGGGATGGTTCCGATCCCCGCCGCGATTTCTGGGCCTTGGTCAACGAACCCGCCGCCTGACGCCCCGGATGACTCCAAAGGGGTCAGGCGGCCCTCCAGGGCGGCCCTTCAGCCGAGACGGGGCCACACCAGCTTCAGTTTCCGCATGGAATTGACCATCCCGCGCTCCAATATCGCACATTCATCGGCGGCGACGTCGAATTCCGGAATCCGCTGAAGCCATTCCTCGATGAAGATGCGCATTTCAAGCCGGGCGAGCATGGCGCCGATGCAACGATGCTTGCCCTGCCCGAAGGTTGCGTGGCGGACATCCTTGCGGTTGAAATCGACGATGTCCGGATTGTCAAAGCGCCGCTCATCCTGGCCAGGGAACATGGTCTGGATCAGGATCCGATCATCCTTCCGGAACAGGATGCCATCATGTTCGATATCGCGGGTGACCACGCGCGCGGTTCCGGTCGCCCCGTAAAAGCGCATCAGTTCGTCGATCGCCCGCGGTATGAGGGCATGATCTTCCCTGAGTTGCCGGCGATGGTCGGGAT
>DASULD010000012.1:0-21001 GCA_036278355.1 Sphingobium sp. | reverse complement strand
GGCTTGTCAATAGGGTGGGGGGGCGCGCTGCTCGTCTCAAGGCGTTGCGGCAGGAAACATATACCGCTGAACCCGAAGCCACCGAAAGCACAGCCATTGAACTTGATGCGGTGGATGGGCCTGGCGATACTTTGAACAACCCCCTGCCCGCACCCTGACCCTCAATCCGGCGGTACGGGTATGGATGGGAAAGGCGGCGTTTCGGGCGGGCTGCTGTCCGGGCGGTCATAGTCGGGCTGTTCGGGGTTGATCTCAGGCGGCTCCTGAAACGGCGTCTCGCTCGGCGGGGCGCCGGGCGGCGTTTCGGGCGGCGACTGGGGATCGATCCGGTCGGGCTGCGGTGGAATCTCGTCAGGGCGGGTGGCCATGCTCATCTCCTCATATCGCAAGGCTACGCCTGTTCCGCCCGTCGGTTCCATCACGGGCCAGCATATACTTGCCCTTTGCGGCACCTTGTTCTATGCCCCGCCGACCGGCGACCGATGCGGGCGTGGCGAAACTGGTAGACGCGCCAGATTTAGGTTCTGGTATCGCAAGATGTGGGGGTTCGAGTCCCTTCGCCCGCACCAGTGATCCAGTCCCGTCGGACCAGTTCCCGCTCGCGGGTGCTGCGCCCCGTGAAGTTCCCGCGAATCAAGAAAGCGTTGAGTTGAGAACATGCAGACTGTCGAGACGTTGAACGAAGGCCTGAAGCGCGCCTACACCCTGAAGATCGCCGCAAAGGATATCGACGCGCGCGTCGAACGGGAGGTCGCCAACATCGCGCCCCAGGTCCGTATGCCCGGCTTTCGTCCCGGCAAGGTTCCCGCCAACCTCATCCGCAAGATGCATGGTGAGCGTTTGCAGGCCGATGCCCTCAACAGCTCCATCCAGGAAAGCGTGCAGAAGCTGATGGCCGACAACAAGCTGCGTCCGGCGATGCAGCCCGCGGTCGAGCTGGAGGATGGCTTCGAGTTCGGCAACGACGCCGAGATCAAGGTCTCGCTTGAGGTTCTTCCCGAGATCCCCACCCCTTCGATCGAAGGGCTGAAGCTGGAGCGGCTGACGGTCGAGATCGGTGACGAGACGGTTGACGAAGCGGCTGGTCGCATCGCGGCGCAGCAGAACGCCTATGAGGCCTTCCCGGACAAGCACAAGGCGCAGGAAGGCGACGTTGTCGTCATCGACTTCGCGGGCAAGGTCGGCGAAGAGGCATTCGAAGGCGGCACCGGCACCGGCATGAAGGTGAAGATCGGCTCCGGCAGCCTCATTCCCGGCTTCGAGGACCAGCTTGTGGGTGTCAAGACGGGCGACGAGAAAGTCGTCAAAGTGACGTTCCCGGAGGATTATGGCGTCGAGACGCTGAAAGGCCAGGACGCCACGTTCGACGTCAAGGTCACCGCCGTGCTCGATTCGTCGAAGCCGCAACTCGACGACGAATTCGCCACGAGCCTGGGCCTGACCGGCATCGATCAGCTTCGCGAACTGCTCAAGGGTCAGATCGAGCAGGAGCTAAACGGACTCACTCGCACATATATGAAGCGCAAGCTGCTCGATCAGCTCGCCGCCGCGCATGATTTCGACGTCCCGCCCTCGATGGTGGAGGCCGAGTTCAACCAGATCTGGGCGCAGCTCGAGCATGAAGCGGGCCACGAGGAAGATAAGGAAGCCGCGCTGGCGGACCTGGAAAAGGACAAGGATGATTATCGCGCGATCGCGGTGCGCCGGGTCCGCCTCGGCCTGCTGCTGTCGGAGATCGGCCAGGCCAATGGCGTGGAGGTGAACGCGCAGGAGATGCAGCGCCTGATCATGCAGGAGGCGCAGCGCTATCGCCCGCAGGATCGTGAGCGGTTCATGGAGTATATCCAGAACGAGCCGATGGCTGCCGCCCAGCTGCGCGCTCCGCTCTATGAGGACAAGGTCGTCGATTTCCTCTTCGGCAAGGCCGAGGTTACCGATCGCGCCGTGACCCGTGAGGAGCTGGAGGCGGCGATCGAGGCCGAGGACGGCGAAGCGGGTCATGTCCACGGCCCGGATTGTGGCCACGACCACGATCATGATCACAAGCCTGCGGCCAAGAAAGCCCCGGCCAAGAAAGCGGCAGCCAAAAAGGCGGACGATGCGAAGGCTGAAGCCGCCGCGCCTGCGGAAGGTGCCGAAGAGGCAGCGCCTGTGAAAAAGGCTTCGGCGAAAAAGTCCGCCAGCACGGATGCCGGTAAGGCAGAGGCGAAGCCCGCAGCCCGGAAGGCGCCCGCCAAGAAGGCCGCCAAGGCCGAATAGGCCGGATCGGGGCGCCGGTCTTGTCCGCAGGGGAACTGGGGTCGGCGACGACGCTTCCGGCCGGGCCGCGTGTTGCGGTGCTGTTGCCCTGCTATAACGAGGCGGGCGCCATCGCCCGGACCGTGACTGATTTTCTCGTGGCCCTCCCCGAGGCGACGATCTACGTCTACGACAATAACAGCAGCGATGGATCACCGGACATCGCGGCGGGGGCCGGGGCGGTTGTCCGCTGTGTCCGGCAACAGGGCAAGGGCCACGTCGTCCGGCGTATGTTCGCCGACATCGACGCGGATATTTATGTAATGGCCGATGGCGACGCGACCTATGAAGCGGCGGCCGCCCCGGCGATGATCCAGATGATGCTGGCCGAGAATTTCGACATGGTGGTCGGCGCCCGTCGGTCCGAGGTTCAGGCCGCGTACAGACGTGGCCACCGCTTCGGCAACCGCGCGCTCACCATGTTGCTTGAGAGCCTGTTCGGGCGCAGCTTTACCGACATTCTTTCAGGGTATCGCATCTTTTCGCGCCGGTTCGTAAAGAGCTTCCCGGTGTTGTCGTCCGGCTTTGAAATCGAAACGGAGATGAGCGTACACGCGCTGGAACTGGCCATGCCGGTGGCCGAGGTCGAGACCGTCTATGCGGCGCGGCCGGAGGGCTCGGTCAGCAAGCTGTCGACGTGGCGTGACGGCTGGCGCATATTGCGGACCATCTTCACCCTCTATCGTGTCGAGCGGCCGATTTGGTTCTTCGGTACGATCGCCGGTCTGTTCACGGCGGTGGCGGTGATGCTGGCCATGCCGATTGTCCAGACCTTTCTCGAAACCGGGCTGGTTCCGCGTTTCCCGACCGCGATCCTCGTCACCGGCATGATGGTGATCGCTTTCGTCAATCTGATGTGCGGGCTGATCCTCGACACCGTGGTGCGTGGCCGGCGGGAAGTGAAGCGGCTCGCTTACCTCGCCTATCGCGCGCCTGGGGAACTGTCCGGGCGATAATCGCGAACGGCCAACGATCCCTTAACCGCCCGCCGCTAATCTTGCGCACACCCGATCTCCTCTTGAACGCGCCGCGCTTTGCCCCGATGTAGGGCGTGGGCAACACATCTTCTGAAAGAGCATCATGCATAACGGCACATTCGATCCCATGTCCGCGCTGGTCCCGATCGTCATCGAGCAGTCCAATCGCGGGGAGCGCAGCTTCGACATCTACTCGCGTCTGCTGCGGGAGCGAATCATCTTCGTGACCGGCCCCATCGAGGATCATATGGCCTCGGTGGTTGTCGCCCAGCTTTTGTTCCTCGAGTCGGAAAATCCGAAGAAGGACATCTACATGTACATCAATTCGCCCGGTGGCGTGGTCACCGCGGGCATGGCGATCCACGACACGATGCAATATATCCGTCCCAAGGTGGGAACAGTCTGCATCGGTCAGGCGGCTTCGATGGGCAGTTTCCTGCTGGCGGCGGGGGAGCCGGGCATGCGCGTTGCCCTCTCCAATGCGCGCATCATGGTGCATCAGCCTTCGGGTGGCGCGCAGGGTATGGCGTCCGACATCGAGATCCAGGCAAAGGAAATTTTGCGCATAAAGCGGCGCATGAACGACCTTTATACCCAGTTCACCGGGCAGCCGCTGGAAAAGATCGAGGCTGCGATGGATCGCGACACCTTCCTGGAAGCCGATGAGGCCAAGGCGTTCGGCATCGTCGATCAGGTGTTTGACAAGCGCCCTGCCGTGCCCGATGCGGAGGAGGCATAAGCCATCATTAATCCGTTACGCCCTATTCTACCCCTTGTGGAACATGGAAATGGCGGTTTAGGATGGCAGGAACCGACCCGGCACGGAAGGGTTGCCCGTTATAACCGAGGCCGGGCGAGGAAAGACCAGGAATGACGAAACTGACCGGATCCGACTCCAAGAGCACGCTTTATTGCTCCTTCTGCGGCAAGTCGCAGCATGAGGTGCGCAAGCTTATCGCCGGACCGACCGTGTTCATCTGCGACGAGTGCGTGGAGCTGTGCAACGACATCATCCGCGAGGAGACCAAAAGCGGTCTCGTCGGCAAGAAGGATGGCGGCGTGCCGACGCCGCAGGAAATCTGCGATGTCCTGGACGATTACGTGATCGGTCAGGCGCGGGCGAAGCGTGTGCTTTCGGTGGCGGTGCACAATCACTACAAGCGCCTCAATCACGGCCAGAAGGGCAGCGAAGTCGAACTGGCGAAGTCGAACATCCTGCTCGTGGGTCCAACCGGCTGCGGCAAGACCCTGCTGGCCCAGACGCTTGCCAAGACATTCGACGTACCCTTCACGATGGCCGATGCGACCACGCTGACCGAGGCGGGTTATGTCGGCGAGGATGTGGAAAACATCATCCTGAAGCTGCTGCAGGCCAGTGACTATAATGTCGAGAAGGCACAGCGCGGCATCGTCTATATCGACGAGATCGACAAGATCAGCCGCAAGGCGGAAAACCCGTCGATCACCCGCGACGTATCGGGTGAGGGCGTGCAGCAGGCGCTGCTGAAGCTGATGGAGGGCACGACCGCCTCCGTTCCGCCGCAGGGCGGGCGCAAGCATCCGCAGCAGGAATTCCTTCAGGTCGACACGACCAACATCCTGTTCATCTGCGGCGGCGCGTTCGCCGGTCTTGAAAAGATCATCGGCGACCGGCTGGAGGCGAAGTCGATCGGATTTGGCGCCCATGTCGCGGCGCCTGAGGAGCGGCGGACCGGACAGTTGCTTGCGCAGAGCGAGCCCGAAGATCTGCTGAAGTTCGGCCTCATTCCCGAATTTGTCGGTCGTCTGCCGGTTATTGCGACGCTGGAGGATCTCGACGTCGGTGCGCTGGTGAAGATCCTGATCGAGCCGAAGAATGCGCTGGTGAAGCAGTATCGGAAGCTTTTCGAGATGGAGGACGTGGAACTGTCCTTCACCGACGATGCGCTCGTCTCGATCGCGAAGAAGGCGATCGAGCGCAAGACCGGCGCGCGGGGCCTGCGTTCGATCATCGAGGGGATTCTGCTCGACACCATGTTCGACCTGCCATCGATGCAGGGTGTGAGCGAGGTCGTCGTCGATCGGGACGTGGTCGAAGGCCGCAAGGAACCGGTCCGGGTGTTTGCGGAGAAGGAAAGCAAGGCCGAAGACGCGGCCTGACCGTCGCATCGGCGGACGGCGCCGACGGAACATCGTCAAAGAAACGTCGAGGCTCGCGCCGCCTTGAAGTCGCCCGCTGCTAGAGCGCGCTGCGTTTAATCTGAATCAAGTCGCGCCCTCTAAGTTTTTGTGGTCGCATCGTTTTGCCAAAAACCGGTTCCCACTTTTTGGCACGATGCTCTAAAATGCGGCTCGGGCCGGTGTAGGCCCCCTCAGTTGCCCCTGACCCAGGCGGCAACGTCGCTGGCGACCTGATTGGCCGCGCGACTGATAGGTTCAGCAACCTTGTCCGCTTCAATGTCCCGAACCGCCGCCCGAGCGGTAAATCGGCGGCGCATTGCCGTGCCGCCATCGGCGCTGCTGATCACCGCATCGAACGTTACAATGGCTTCCCGTGCCTCGCCGTCGATGCCGAAGTCGACGAGTTCGCCGGCCAGGCGACGGCCCGCGGGCATACCATATTGGTCATCGCTGACGACGAAGACCTGTCCACCCAGGGCAATCGCATCGATCAACAGCCGCGCGAACATCTTGCGCGGTGGTTCGGCCCATTGGGCATCGGTGACATAGGCGATGGTCGTGGGTGTGACCTGCACCGGCACGCGCGTCGTGTCGAGCTTTCGCGGTACATCCGGGGTGACCACGCTAAGGGTGGGCAGTCCCTGGCTGCTGACGCTACGGCCGTCGGACGGGAGTGCAACCGGACTGATCGTCAGCAGTTGAGGCGGAGCCTTGCTGCCGAGCTTGACGCAGCCGGAAAGCGCGAGGCTGGCCGTGGCCGTGGTCAGCAGTGCGAGCGTCCTGATTTCCATCATGCGTCCTCAGTCTTTATAGTCGGGCAGGGGCGGTTCGCCGAGCAAAGAACCGGCGCCCTGCTGATCAAGCTTTTCGGAAATCGCGCGCAGGCTGCGGGACATTTCCCGCAAATCCCGGACGAGGAGATTGACCTGCGGCATGGTGTCGCGGGAGAAGGTGCGCACACCCGGTTGCGCCTCTGCTATCGTCGCGTCGAGGGTGTCGAGGCTGTGACTTGCAGACTGCAGGGTCTTTCTCAAATCTTGGAGCAGCGGCCGCCCCTGATCGTCGAGAATAGAGTTGGTGGTGCCCACCAGTTTTGTCATCTCGTCGGCGGTCGCACCGACCTTTTGCAGCGTCATTCGCGTTTCGGTGATCGTCGCGGCGATCTCCGGTCCACGCGCCGCAATCGCGCCCGTCAGCCGCTCTACATTGTCGAGAATGCCGGCAATGCTGGCCTGATTCTTGTCGTTGAGCAGCTCCGTCAACCGTTCGGTCAGCGTCGACAGCCGCTCGATCAGTTGCGGAGCATTGTTAAGCAGTTCGCCAAGAGCGCCGGGTTTGGTGGGAATGACCGGTATGCCATCAGGGCATACAGCCCTTGTGTTGAGCTCTGGACAGGTGATGGGCGGGGCGCCCTTGACCGCACCATCCAGCACGATTTCGGAAACGCCGGTAAAGCCCACGCCCTGTATGGTGGCCGTCGTGCCCTCAAGGACGGGGGTTTCCTCCTTCACCGCGATGCGCACGCGCACAAATCCCGGGTCGCGATCCCACAGCGCGATTTCCTTGACCTGACCCGATGGAACCCCGGAATAGGAGACGCTGGCCCCTGTTGAAAGACCATCGACGGACTGCCTGAAGAAGATGTCGTAAAGCTTTTCCTCGCCGTCGGAGATGCGCGAGAACCAGAACGCCGCAGCGATTATCGCCACCAGCAGGACAAGGACGACGCTGCCCACCAGTACATGATTGGACCGGGTTTCCATCGGGGGTCAGGACCTATTGATCACGGGGAGGGGGCCAACCGCGGACTTCGTTGAAAAGGCGCGGAAGCGTGTCACTCTCTCGTCCAACAGCACCGTTATTCTCCTCATTGTTCCCGTTTCCGAGCGCGCCAACCGCAGGCCGCGACCCGATGTCTGACTGGTCATGCCTCAGCTCTTGCTCGTTTCGGCCGGGATATTCCCCGATTTTTTCGCGTCTGCGTCTCCTGTCGGCGCTGCTGCCCGGCCGCGGGGGCCGTTGAAATATTCCTGTATCCAGGGATGCTCGGTAGCCAGCAACTCGTCAATAGTACCCACGGCGATCACTGCGCGATCGGCCATGACGGCAACACGGTCGCAAATGGCGTAGAGTGTGTCGAGATCATGCGTGATGAGGAAAACCGTGAGACCGAGCGTTTGTTGCAACTGCTTCGTCTGCGCGTCGAAGGCCGCCGCGCCAATCGGATCGAGGCCGGCGGTCGGCTCGTCAAGGAACAGAAGGTCGGGATCGATCGCCAGTGCGCGTGCAAGGCCCGCACGCTTGCGCATGCCGCCGGACAATTCCGAAGGAAATTTCGGGCCGGCATCGGCGGGAAGGCCGGTCATCCGGATTTTGTACGCAGCGATTTCGTCCCGCAGCTCCGTACTGAGCTCTGGATAAAATTCGCGCAGCGGCACCTCGATGTTTTCGGCGACGGTCAGCGTCGAGAACAGTGCCCCGCCCTGGAACAGCACGCCCCACCGTTTTCGCAGCGCCAGCGCCTCGTCCTCGCGGTCGATCATGGATTCGCCGAATACAGTGATCTCGCCTGCATCGGGGTTCTGAAGGCCGATGATGGAGTGCATCAGCACCGACTTGCCGGTGCCAGAACCGCCCACGACACCGAGAATCTCTCCGCGGCGCACGTCAAGGTTCAATCCTTCGTGCACGATGTGATCGCCGAAGCTGTTGCGCAGTCCGCGTACCCGGATCGCGATCGCATCATGCTCAATAGCGGCCTGGACCCTTGCGTCCTCGGCAGGGCTACCGTTCATGTCCAGCCCACCCAGGTGAAGAAAACCGCGAAAAAGGCATCGACCACGATCACCAGGAAGATCGCCTGTACCACCGCAGCCGTGGTACGCAGCCCCACTTCCTCGGCGTTCGACTTGACCTGTAGCCCTTGGAAACAGCCGGTCATGCCTATGATGAGTCCGAACACCGGCGCCTTGACAAGGCCGATCCAAAGATCGTGGACCGGCACCACGTCGCGCAGCCGCTGGATGAAAGAGACCGGTGTGATGTCGAGCGATACCGCCGAGAGAAAGCCGCCGCCAATGATCGCGATCAGCGAGGCATAAAAACCCAGCAAGGGCATCATGATCACGACCGCGATGATGCGCGGCATGACGAGCGCCTCCATCGGCGACACGCCGATGGTACGCATCGCGTCGATCTCCTCGGTCAGCTTCATCGTACCGAGTTGGGCCGCGAAAGCCGATCCGGAGCGCCCCGCAACCATTATCGCGGTCATCAGCACACCCAGCTCTCGCAGCGTGAGCCGACCGACGAGATTGACCGTCAGCACCTCCATCCCGAACTGGCGTAGCTGAACGGCGCCCTGTTGTGCGATAACGATGCCGATAAGGAAGCTCATCAGACCGATAATGCCAAGGGCCGAGACGCCGACGACCTCGAACCGCGCGATGACCGCGTTCCAGCGCAGGCGAGAGGGGTGGCGGATCAGCGTCCAGGTCGTGATGAGGGTCAACCCGAAGAAACCGATAAGGCCATGCAGCGTTTGCCCGGCCATGACGACTGCCTCGCCGATCTGTGCCAGAACACGCTGCAAAGGGGGAACGGCCAGCGGGCGAACCGCGGATGACCCCTCCTCCGAGCCGGCCTGCACCGCCTCTATAAGACGGGTCGCGTCGGCATCGGCTCCCTCAACCGGACAGCTCCAGGCACGGGATTGGCGGTGAACGATCCACGCCCCTATAGTGTCGATATGCTCGACCGCGCCGAGGTCGATCGCTGCGACGGGGCCGGGCAGCGCCTCCAGCTCATTGGGCAAGTTCCCCAGATGTGCGATGGCAAGCTGGCCGGACAGCCGCACGACGGGCGCCCCCCGCCCGTCGTCTTCCAGAGAAAATTGGGCTGCATGGGTCATCAAGCGCCGATTACTGGTCCATTATCTGTTGCACGGCAAGCCGAAACGGCCCATCCGCACGATGAATTCACACAAGGCTGATAAGGTTGCACGGGACATGGATAATGACGCGAAGACCAAACTCGCGATCTACGACATGGACAGGACAGTCACCTTTCGCGGAACCTACACCCCGTTTCTGCTTCACGTCGCCTCACGCATGGCGCCGTGGCGTCTGTTGCTTGCGCCGCTGGTGTTGCTGGCGATGCTTGCCTATGTGCTGCGCCTGATCCCGCGGGCGCGCTTGAAGGAAGTAAACCAGTATCTCATGATCGGCGGCCGCGTGTCCGTCAGGCGGCTGGCGCCGCATATCGAAAGCTTTGCCGACAGGATGATGGCGACCAACATGCGCGAAGGAGCACTTGAACAGATCGCACGCGATCGTGCGGATGGATGCCGTGTCGTGCTGGCAACCGCGTCCTACCGCCTGTATGTCGGCGCGATGGCCCGGCGCCTGGGTATCGACGACGTCATTGCGACCAATCACCTGGGGCAGGACCTCGATTATGTGCGGGCGAAGATAGCGGGCGAGAATTGCTATGACGTCGCCAAGCTGTCGATGATCCGCGCCTGGATGGCGACGCAGGGTATCGCGCGGGAGACGGCGCACATTCGTGCCTATTCCGATCATGTGTCCGACGCGCCGCTGCTTGAATTCGCGGATGAAGCCTTTGCCGCCAATCCGCATGAACCGCTGGCGAAGCTGGCGAAGGTGCGCGGGTGGGCACGGCTGGACTGGAACTGACCTACCCGTCCGCGGCCAGCCCGATCAGCGAAATCTGTCGACCATAGCCGGGTTCGCCGCGATGGCAGGAGCGGCGATAGCTGAAGAACTTGTCCGGCTGCGCGTAGGTGTCCTCCTCCAGCATATCCACCCGGCGCAGCCCTGCCCGGGCAAGACGCGAGGCCACATATCCCTCAAGATCAAACAATGCATGGCCCGCCCGGCAATCGGTGAAAAAGCGTTCATTTTCTGGATCGTCGGCGACGAAATGCGCAACGAACCCACCGTCCACCTCATAGGAAGAGCGGGCGATGCACGGTCCGATGGCGCACCGGATGCGATCGGGTTGCGCGCCCAGCGCAATCATGGCCTCAATCGTCCGGTCGGTAACGCCCGAAATGGCCCCGCGCCAGCCCGCATGCGCCGCACCGACCACGCCCGCCTGGCTGTCAGCGAACAGCACAGGGACACAGTCGGCGGTCAATATGCCAAGCAGTACGCCGGGCGTGTCCGTGACGAGCGCGTCGGCGTGCGGGCGGGCATCGTCGGGAAAGGGTCCGGTCACTGTTATGGCGTCGGGCGAATGCACCTGATGCAGCGTGGCGAGGCGCGCTCCCGGCATCACCGCCTCGACGGCACGGGCGCGATTCTCGGTTATGGCGGCGCGATCGTCATCGGAACCCAGGCCGACATTGAGACCCATATGCAGGCCTACCGAAACGCCGCCCGGGCGGCCGAGGAAACCGTGGACAACCCCAGCGAGTGCTTCGCTCTCCCATATGGCCACGCCATTGGCGGCTTCCCTCATGCAAAACCCTCCGGTGCCGGCCACGCGGGATGCGCGGCCCCCAGGACCTTGAACAGGCGGCCCATCTCGTCAGGCGCCACGAGCCGATTTCGCGCGGCCTCGATCTCCGCTGCTCGTGCCGGGGCTGCGCGGGTAAGCGCGGCGGCGCGCTCACCAATGCCAAGACGCGAAAGAAACTCGCCCTGGCCGACCGGGCCGAAGACAGCAAGCCCCTCCTGCCGCGCGGCGCTGGACAGCATCGTGAAGTCGACATGGGCGGTGAGATCGTTCTCCCCAACGTCGGTGAACGGGTCGGCGTAGCGGTGCGCCCGCACTGCCTGAAACGTGTTGCCCGTCACCGGTCCTTCATACCCATAATCGATGACGATCATGGCCCCGCCCTGCCGCATCAGCCTGCGCGCAAGCGTCAGCATGATTGCCGCACCTGCGGGACTGATCTCGTGAATCGCGCCGGCGGGGGCATCGTGCAGCACCGGGGGAACCCGCGCATCGACCCGCCTGTTCCCCGGCAGTGGCGCCAGGGCCCTGTCGATCCCGAGGCCCACCATCACCTCGCGCCAGCCATCGTCGGCGCGGACCCCCTGTGCGATGGGCAGTGCGTCGAAAAACTCGTTCGCGACGATCAGCAGCGGGCGGTCCTCGGGCAGGCTCTCGACATCGTCGTGAAAGGCGGCGTGGCGGATAGCTTGTCGCTGACGCTCTCGCAATGCCGGGCTTGTCTCAACGAAATGAACAATCGGCGCGATCCGCGCCTGTTCCATCGCCCGCACCGCGTCGGCGGCAAGCGTGCCGCGCCCGGGACCCAGTTCGACATAGCAGGGCTCCTTCCCCTGCCCGGCGCGCAACCAGACGTCGGCCAGCGCAAGGCCGATCATCTCCCCGAACATCTGGCTGATTTCCGGTGCGGTCGTAAAGTCGCCTGCCGCGCCCAGAGGATCGCGGGAGCCGTAATAATGGGCGTTTACCTGGGCCATATACTGGGCGAGGGAAATCGGTCCGCCCGCCGAAATCGATCTCTCCAGCCGCTCGGCGAAGGACGGTTCGCGTCGGCCGAAGCCTTCAGCCTGCACTGGTCGGAGCGCCAGCGAGCGGACGACGGCGGCCCTCCCGGCTTCTGGCCGTGGCGATGAGGTAGATGCCCCCCAGGATCATCGGCAGGGTCAGTATCTGGCCCATGTGCAGTGTCGTGTACAGGAAGGTGCCCTCGAACTGCGCGTCGGCCTCACGGAAGAATTCGACGCCGAACCGGGCAATGCCGTAGCCCAGAAGGAATATGCCCACCAGCTTGCCGGGCTGATTGCGCGCCCGCGTGTGCCAGAAGGCGTACCACAGGATCAGGAACAGGACGACGCCTTCCAGCGCGGCCTCGTAAAGCTGGCTGGGGTGCCGCGCCACGGGGCCGCCGGTGGGGAACACTATCGCCCAGGATACATCGCTTGCCTTGCCCCACAGCTCGCCGTTCACGAAGTTGGCGAGACGGCCGAAGAACAGGCCGAACGGTACGCAGCAGGCGACATAATCATGGACGCGCAGCCAGTCGAGCTGCTCCTTGCGCGACATCCACACGATCGCGCAGGTCACGCCGATGACGCCGCCGTGGAACGACATGCCGCCGTGCCACAGCTTCAATATGTCGAGGGGGGTCGCCAGAATCTCGGGCTGGTAGAAAAGCACATAGGCAAGGCGGCCGCCGATAATGATGCCAAGTGTCGCATAGAAGATCATGTCGTCGGCATGGCGCCGGGCCATGGGCGCACCGGGCGCCCGGATCAGCCGGAGAAGATACCAGTATCCGATGAGGATGCCCGCAAGATAGGCAAGGCTGTACCATTTGATGGTGAAGAAACCGAGGCTGATGGCGACGGGATCGAGCCCCAGATCCACGAAGCGGATGGGCACGCTCGCGGAAACTGCAAGCAGGGTATCGGTCAGCACGGAAGCGATCCTCGGAACAATTTGCGCCTCATTATCG
This sequence comes from Sphingobium sp., assembly GCA_036278355.1. GTDB lineage: Bacteria > Pseudomonadota > Alphaproteobacteria > Sphingomonadales > Sphingomonadaceae > Sphingobium. The sequence continues at coordinate 8,113 of DASULD010000012.1, read as the reverse complement.
CAGGGCGAACGTGATGGAAAGCGTTGTCAGACGCGCGGCGGGCGCAATCTTGTGGAACCGTTGCGGGCCAGGCGCGACTTCAGCGCCTGGGGCGGGGGCGCCAGGAGAAAGCCGAAGCTCACTGCGTCCCGCTTCGTCTGCGTGGCGTGGTGGATATGGTGGGCCTGCACGATCCGCTTGAGATAAGGGTGGCGTGGTACAAAGCGGTGGGGAAACCGCCGATGGACCAGCAGGTCGTGGAAAAGCAGATAGATCGCGCCATAGGCTGCAATGCCCGCGCCTGCGGCTGTCGCCCAATCGCCCCAGCCCAGGCGTACGCCGCCGAGCATCAGCGCCACGGACGGCAGGGCGAAGATCGCGAAATAGAGATCGTTCCATTCCCAGTAGCCAGAACGCGCACGGTGGTGACTGCGGTGCAGGAACCAGCCGGGCCCGTGCATTACCCAGCGGTGCATGGCCCAGGCGAAGCCCTCCATCCCGGCCAAGGTGACGAGGAAGATCGCGATTTCCATCATGCTCCTGCGTGTATAGCCCGTCCCGCCCCGCTTGGGAACGGATGCCGTTCGGTCTGCCCCCTCCGCTCGCGACTACACCCTGTGGATATGGTCGAAACGGCCGATATGGAACGGACTGAGCCTTACATACGTTAGGGAGGCGGGGTTTCTGATATGAGGAGGCAAGCCATCACGGCCATTGGGACGACCGCAGGGCTCTGTGCCGTTCCGCCCCCCCCACTCAAGTCGGGGACAAGCCTTTTTCTGGACCTTGACGGCACGTTGTTGGAACTGATCGACCGCCCCGATCAGGTTGTCGCGGACGAGAATCTGCGCGGCACCCTCGGCCGCCTGCACGAGCGGCTGGAAGGCCGGGTGGCGATAGTCAGCGGCCGTTCGCTGGCGCAGCTCGATAATATCCTGGGACCGGTCGCGCGGCTTCTGGCGCTGTCGGGCAGTCATGGCGGCGAATGCCGCGTGCATGGCACCGCCGTAAGTCGCCCGCGTCCGCCCCAACTCGATAGGGCGGCAGAGGATCTGCGCGCCTTCGCCCGGCGCCATGAGGGGATGTTGCTGGAGGAAAAGACCCTTGGCGTCGCGCTCCATTATCGTCTGGCGCCTCAACTCGCGCAGGAGGCCCGCCGTCGAGCCCTTGCGCTGGCGGAACGGCTCGAACTGTTCCTGCAGGAGGGGAGCATGATGGTCGAACTGCGGCCACGGGGCCACGACAAGGGTACGGCGATCAGCCATATGATGGAGATCGCGCCGCTCGTCCAGGCGATACCCGTATTTGCCGGGGACGACCTGACGGACGAGGCCGGCTTTGCCGCCGCCCGGGATCATGGCGGTTATGGCATCCTGATCGGGAAGGAGCGGCCGAGCGCGGCGCGGTATCGTTTGCGCGATCCTGCCGCCGTGCGGGCGTGGCTGAGGGAGTTTGCGGGATGACGGCGACGCTCGATCTGTGGCCGATCGGTAATTGCCAGGTGTCGGCGCTGGTCGACCGGGCGGGGCGATTCGTATGGGGGTGCGTGCCGCGCGTGGACGGAGAGCCGATATTCTCCTCTCTGCTGGACGCGGCTCCTCGCGCCGGTGAAGGCGCGCGGGGATTTTGGGAGATCGATCTCGAAAACTGTGTCGAGACGCGGCAGGACTATCGCCGCAACACGCCCGTGCTGGTGACGGAGCATCGGGACGCGGACGGCAACGCGATCGAGGTCGTCGATTTCTGCCCGCGGTATCGTCGGCACGGCCGCATGTACCGTCCTGTCGCGTTCGCGCGCATCGTGCGCCCGCTCGAGGGGTCGCCGCGCATCCGGGTGCGCCTGCGTCCCTCGTGCGACTGGGGCGGCAAGGACGCGCCCTCCACGCGTGGAACCAATCATATTCGTTATATCACCAGCGACATGGTGCTGCGCCTCACTACCACGGCCCCGGTCGGCTGGATCGAGGATGAGCACATGTTCCGGGCGGAGCAGCCCCTCTATTTCTTCCTTGGTCCCGACGAGAGCTTCGACAGCAACGTGCGCCTCTCCGTCGAAACGATGCTTGACGAAACGGTGAGTGAATGGCGCCACTGGGTTCGCGGGCTCGCCACTCCGGTCGAATGGCAGGATGCCGTGATCCGCGCGGCGATCACGCTGAAGCTGTGTCAGCATGAGGAAACCGGAGCGATCGTCGCGGCGCTTACGAGCTCCATACCCGAACATGCCGGTTCCGGCCGCAACTGGGACTATCGCTACTGCTGGATCCGGGACGCCTACTACACGGTGCAGGCGTTGAACCGGCTGGGGGCGCTCGACGTTCTGGAGGGCTATCTGGCCTATCTGCGCAACATCGTCGATAGCGCCCGGGGCGGCCACATCCAGCCGCTTTACGGCGTCGGAGGCGAGGCGCGCCTGGAGGAGCGGATTGCCGAAGGCCTGACCGGCTATCGCGGCATGGGCCCTGTGCGGGTTGGAAACCAGGCCTATGAGCAGGTTCAGCATGACGCCTACGGGCAGATCATCCTGTCCAACGCGCAGGCCTTTTTGGACCAGCGGCTGTTCCGGATGGCGGGGATAGAGGATTTTCACGCACTTGAGTCCATCGGGGAGCGGGCCTGGGTGGTTTACGACAAGCCGGACGCGGGCTTGTGGGAGCTTCGGACCCGCAGCTCCGTCCACACCTATTCGGCGGCCATGTGCTGGGCGGCGTGTGACCGCCTCTCCACCGTCGCGCAGCGCCTGTGCCTCGATGACCGCGCCAGCTTCTGGCGAGATCGGGCCAACCATATCCGGGCGGAAATTGCACACAAGGCGTGGCGCGAGGGGACGCAGCGCATCTCCGCCACGTTCGGCGGTGATGACCTGGACGCCAGCCTTATACAGCTCCTCGACCTGCGCTTTTTCCCGCCCGGCGATCCCAGGTTTCGCAACACGCTGGATGCCGTCGAGAAGGGGCTGCGTCGCGGCAGCTATATGTTGCGTTATGCGACCGAAGACGATTTCGGCCTGCCGGAAACCGCGTTCAACTTCTGCACATTCTGGCTGATCGAAGCATTGCACGCCACCGGCAGGCTCGACGACGCCCGGATGCTGTTCGAAGAAATGCTGAGCCGCCGGACCCGGGCCGGGCTGCTGTCCGAGGATATTGATCCTTCGACGGGCGAGTTGTGGGGCAACTATCCGCAAACCTATTCGTTGGTGGGTACCATAAATTGCGCCGTGCTGCTGAGCCAGCCGTGGAGTACCGTTCGATGAGTCGCCTGATCGTGGTTTCCAACAGGGTGTCTCCGCCAGCGGGCGAAGGTTCGGCGAATCAGGGTGGACTCGCGGTCGCGCTTTCGGCCGCGCTGCGCGAGAGGAACGGCATCTGGTTCGGCTGGTCGGGTGCGGAGACCAAGAAGTTCACCGGCCACATAAACTTTCAGCGTGAACATGGCGTCACAACGGCCACCGTGGACCTGGAGCCTCAGGACACGGACGAATATTATAACGGCTACGCCAACCGCACGCTCTGGCCGCTGTTCCACGATCGGATCGACCTCGCGGAGTATGAGCGGGAGTTCGAGGGCGGCTATGAACGCGCGAACCAGCGCTTTGCCGACACGCTGATGCCGTTGATAGAGCCCAATGACCTGGTCTGGGTGCATGACTATCACCTGTTCCCGCTTGGTCGCGAGTTGCGCCGTCAGGGCGTAACCAACCGGCTCGGCTTTTTCCTGCACATCCCCTGGCCGCCCACCCGGCTTCTGCTTTCGCTGCCGCACCATAGGGAGTTGGTGGAATCGTTGTTCTCGTACGACGTGATCGGCTTCCAGACGGAGGAATGGCTCGATTCCTTTCTGGACTATGTGCGCAATCAACTGGACATAGAGGCCGGCAAGGACGGCTGGATCACTTACAAGGGTCATCGGCTTCGCGCCCTGGCCTGCCCCATCGGTATCGATACCAGCGGATTTCGGGGGCTTGCCGAAAATGATGAGCAAGCTCGAGCGATGCGAGACCGGATGCGGCATAGCGCAGCGGGCCGCGCCCTGATCCTCGGCGTGGATCGCCTGGACTATTCCAAGGGCCTGCAGGAGCGATTTCTGGGTTATGAGCGCTTTCTCGCCGCTCATCCAGAGCTGCAGGAGCGGGTCTTTCTCCTCCAGATCGCGCCGCCCTCTCGGGAGGATGTAAAGAGCTATCAGGAGATTCGTGCCCAGCTCGACGCCCTGTCGGGCCGCATCAACGGAGAGTTCGCCAGCGCCGAATGGGTGCCCATCCGTTACGTGAACAAAGGCTATTCCCGCGCAGATCTGGGCGGCATCTATCGCGCGGCGCACATTTGCCTGGTAACACCCCTGCGCGACGGCATGAATCTGGTCGCGAAGGAATATGTCGCCGCCCAGGACGCGGACGATCCGGGTGTCCTCATCCTGTCTTCCTTTGCAGGCGCTGCACGGCAGCTCGAAGCCGCGCTACTGATCAATCCGCACAGTGCCGAAGACATGTCCGATGCCATTGCGCGGGCCCTTTCCATGCCACTGGGGGAACGTAAGGAACGCTGGCGATCAATGATGCAATCGGTGGAGCGTGAGGACGTGAACTGGTGGCTTGATCAGTTCGTGACGGCGCTGGCCCCGCCGGGGGAAGCGGTTCCGGCAGGCGAGGAACTTCCCGTACTCTCTCTCGCGAAAAGATAATGCCCGCGCCCCGACGTAATTTCATCGTTGCATAATTTAAGCATGCTTATTATATTGAGGCTATGGAAACCAACGTCGCCTTTCTCTGCAACGACATTGCCCGGCTGTTTCGCAAACGATTCTGTGAGGAGGTGCGGGACACGAGTTCGTCGGGTTCGACCGGTGCGCAATGGCGTGCGTTGCTCATTGTGGAACGCGATCAGGGCATCAGCCAGGGCATGCTTGCGGAACGGCTCGACGTGGAGCCCATCACGGCGTGTCGCATGGTCGACAGGCTGGAACAGGCAGGATTCGTAGAGCGCCGCCGCCATCCTGACGATCGGCGGGTGCGCCAGTTGTTCCTCACCGAAACAGGGACGCGGGTTGTTTGCAAGCTGAAGGAAGTTGGTGCCCGGACCTTGGATTCCGCGCTTTCTCGTCTCAGCGAGGACGAGGTTGAGCACCTGACGCAGTTCCTGTTGAAGGTTCGCGACACGCTGTCGGGGGAGGATGATATTGCAGCGGAGAGACGCGTTGGCTGAAGCGGATCCAATCTTGACGCAGTCCGACAGCTATCTGGTCGATTATGACAGACAGGAGACCGAACGGAATCCTCGCCTGGGCAACCGGCTGCGTCTGCTGATAATGATTTCGCTTCCCCTGGCGCTCGCGCTTGGCGGCGGCCTCTATTGGTATCTTACGCGTGATCTGGTCAGCACCGATAACGCTTATGTGCGGCAGGACATCGTCGCCGTCAGTTCCGACGTCGGCGGCCGCATCTCAGAGGTGCTGGTGAGGGAGAATGAGCAGGTTGAGGCCGGAGACGTGCTGTTTCGCATCGACTCGGAGCCTTATGAGGTTGCGCTGGCGCAGGCGAACGCGCAGGTCGCCGCCGCCCAGGTGAATTTTGGGGAACTGCGGACCAAATATCAGGGCACGACGGCAGAAATCACAAAGGCGCGGAAGGATATCGAATTCGCGTCGGCCGAGTATGAGCGACAGCGCCAGCTAGCCGAAAAAGGTTTTACGACGAAGGCTCGGCTCGACGAGGCCCGGCACGCGCTGGATGTCGCGGAGGCCGATTTCAACAACGCGCAGGCAGACGCCGCCGAGGCTCGCAGCGCGCTCGCCACCGGAAGCCAGGTCCCTGGCATCAACCCCGATCTCGCCGCTGCACGGGCGCGGCGTGACAAGGCACTGCTTGACCTCAGGCGGACACAGGTTCGCGCGCCGGTGTCCGGACGCATCAGCCAGACCGACCGTCTCCAGGTCGGACAGATGATGATCACCGGGGTGCCGGCGGTCAGCATCGTCGCCAACGACCGGAGCTGGATCGAAGCGAATTTCAAGGAGACCCAGCTCGACAGAATCAGGCCGGGTCAGCGCGCCGACGTCAAACTGGATGCGTATTCCGGGGTCAGGCTGAAGGGTCATGTCGCCAGCATTGGTGGCGGTACGGGATCGGAGTTCTCGGTCCTTCCCGCGCAGAACGCCAATGGAAACTGGGTCAAGGTGACGCAGCGCGTACCCGTAAGAATCGCGATAGACGAACCGTCGCCGCGCCCGCTGATCGCTGGATTGAGCAGCGACGTCACCGTTAATGTCGGGGACTGATGTCCGGCGCTGATGCTGCCGCCGGCGGCGAGCACCCCATTCCGCGTCATGCGGGCTGGCTGAAGGCGGTTGTCGTTCTGGCGACCCTGATGCAGGTCCTTGACATGACGATCGCGAATGTGGCGCTGCCGCACATGCGATCGGCTCTTGGCGCCAACCAGGATACGATAAGCTGGGTACTGACCAGCTATATTCTGGCTTCGGCCGTAGTCATACCGATGTCCGGCTGGCTGTCGGACCGCATAGGTCGGCGGCGCCTCTATCTTCTGTCAGTGGCTGGGTTCGTCGCGGCTTCCGTGTTGTGCGGCCTTGCCATCAATATTCACGAAATGGTGCTTTTCCGCATTCTTCAGGGCCTCTCCGGCGCTTTCCTGTCGCCATTGGCACAGGCTGTCATGCTTGACAGCACGCCGCGGGAGAAGCACGCCCGGGCCATGGCCCTGTTCGGCATGGGCATCGTTCTCGGTCCTGTACTGGGGCCTGTTCTGGGCGGCTGGCTGACGGAGCATTTCAACTGGCGCTGGGTGTTTTTCGTCAACGTGCCGCTCGGCTTGGTCGCGTTGACCGGATTATGGTTTCTCTTGCCGGATGTCCGGCACCCCCCACGCCGATTCGACCGAACCGGTTTTCTGCTGGTCGCCCTGGCGCTTGCCTCGTTCCAGCTGATGCTCGATCGTGGCGAGCACGTGGACTGGTTCTCCAGCCCCGAAATATGGATCGAGATGTTTGTCTCGATATCGGCGCTCTGGATGTTTGTCGTACACAGCATGGGCGTGCGGGAGCCTCTATGGAGAAAAGACCTGCTGCGTGATCGCAATCTTCTTGTCGGGGTTGCGCTGATGGCGGTCATGGGATTCGTCCTTACAGGCCCCATGGCGCTGATGCCGATCATGCTTCAGGGAATATTCGGCTATTCCGTAATGGACACCGGGCTGGTTCTCGCGACGCGCGGCATCGGCGTGATTTTCATGATGAGCGTGGCGGCAAGATTGGTCGAGCGCATATCCGTGCGGGCGATGATCGCGACCGGCTGGGCTGTCATTGCGGCGACATTCTGGGAAATGACCCAGTGGAATCTCGATATCACCTGGGAGATGATGGCGTTGAACGGCTTTGTTCAGGGGTTGGGTACGGGACTGGTGTTCGTGACGATCAGCACCGTGCCCTTCACCACCTTGCCCGCGCGGCACCGCACCGATGCCGCGGGTCTCGTGAACCTTTCCCGATCGATGGGATCTTCGATCAGCGTGTCACTGGTCATCACGCTGCTCTCCCGGAACGCGGCGGTGAGCAACGCCGATCTCACGAACAATCTGACGCCTTATGCGCTCGGCATCGATCCGCGCATGTTCACGCTGCCTGACAATCTGGCGGAAAGTGGCCTGGCGATGCTGCAGGCGGAGGTGTCGCGGCAAGCAAGCATGATTTCGTTCCTCGATGACTTCACGTTCATGATGTGGATAACGATTTGCGCGATTCCGCTGACGTTATTGGTGAAGGCGGCCCAGAAGAACGACAAGGACGAGCGGGTCTTCGTTCTGGAATAGTGGTGGTCTGCGTGCACCCCTGCTTCACACCGTTTTCATAGAGGTTGACCCGTCGGGGCGGCCCCTGTCGCGCCCCGCATCGGGGCGATCATCGGATACGGTACGTTAACCATTTTCCATTAGCGAAACGGACAGAAACATAAGGATCGGGAGGCTCGCTTATAGGGCCTTCGAGAGGTCCGAAGGAGCGCGTCTATGTTCGACTGGTTCGCAAAAGAGGCCCCGATCAGGGCAAAGTTTCAGGTTCTTCTCGCCTTACACGGACTCTGGGCAACCCTGTCGATCGGCGGAATCGCCCTCGCCTCCTGGGG
>DASULD010000011.1:0-10643 GCA_036278355.1 Sphingobium sp. | reverse complement strand
CCAGATGCGCCGCCAGTTCCGTCAGCAGCGCGTCACTCTCGGCCTTGTCCATGCCCAGCACATAGCGGGCATGCATGGGCGAAAGTTTCAGTACCTTCCGACCCGTTTCCAACTGGGTGATCACCAACGGATGGACGACAGGCGGGAAGCTGTAACTCGATCCCGGCTTGACCGTCGCGCCGACGTCAAGGCGTTCTATGTCGGCGGGGAAGCCGAATTGACCGGAACAGAAATCAGGGTTGAACTCGTAAACGACCTCCAGCCCCTCGATGCGTTTCTGCATGTCCGGGGACAGCCGGTCATAGGCCTGGATCGCGTCGATGAAGCCGGTTTCACCCATGACGCGCGCCGGTTCGGTCATGCGCAGCACGGCGCCGCGCACGATGGTGGGCATGAAGCTTTGGTCCCAATGCCAGCCAAGCCAGCCTGCGCGATCGATGCCGTTCACGCGATAGAAGGGGTTGGGGCGGCCCGACGGATCCTGCGGATCATAGGCCAGCGTCATCATGAACTGGTTGACGGGATCGTTCAGATCGGCCGTGGCGGCAGGCTCCATTTCCCCGAAGATGGTGCTGAGGCGCATCTGCGCCATGTCGTCATTGCGCATGTCGCGGAAAAGCAGGATGCCGGCATCGATCCAGGCATCGCGGATCGCCTTTCGCGTGGCGTCGTCAATGTCGCGCGTCAGGTCGGCGCCGATGATTTCCAGCCCGAAGGGCGCGTCGAGCGGACGGCGTTCGATGGTGGTGGCAAGGTTCAGCATGCGATCGGCTCCGGTTGCAGGATGAGACGGCGCAAGTCCTGCACCGCACGATAGGCGTCGCGCACCGCTTCGCCGATCCGCGCGACCTGTGCTGAGTCGCCGATGCGGATGATCGGAATGTCGAGACCGGTGAGCGTGTCGGGCAATTCGCCGTCGGGCACCAGGCCATGGGCCAGCAGCAGGGCCGCCGCCGGTTGGTCGGTCAACCCGTCCGCGCCGGAAAGCGTGACATGCTCGCCATCGACGGCATGCAGCGTCGTGTGGTCGAGGATGCGGATGGCGGCGTTGCCATGCAGACGCTGCAACAGCGCGCCACGGTAAAGCACCTCGGCATTGCGGGCGAGGAACTTGGCGTCGGACCGGGTGACAAGCAGGACATGATGCCCGCCCTGAGCCAGATACTCGGCTGTCTCCGTCCCCGTTTCACCTCCGCCATAAATGACGATCGGTCGTTCAGGGGTTGATGGCGGGACATCCGTTTCCCCCATCAGCACTTCATAGGCCGGTGCGGTCGGCAGATTGCCCCAGCCGGCGAGGTCCAGCGGCGCCAGGCGCGAACCATTGGCGAGGATCATGACATCGGGCTGGTCCTCTTCAATCACCTCCCGCGTCGCGTGCGTCCCGGCGCGCACGGTGATGGTGCTGCGTTCGACCCGATTCAGCAGGAACTTGTGATACCAGAACAGCTTGTCTTTTCCCGGAGGAACTGCCGAAGTGATCAGATTACCACCCAGACGCTCACGCTTCTCGTAGAGCGTGACGGCAAAGCCGACCTGGTCAAGAAGCAGAGCCGCGGCCATGCCGCCCGGCCCCGCACCGATCACAGCGGCCTTCAGACCATTGGCAAACCGCTCCAGTTCCGGCTCCGTCTCCTTGCCGCAACGGGGATTTTCCGCGCATCCGACCGATCGGCTTTGCGCCAGTTCGCGAATGCACCAGTTGCAGGACGTGCATGGCCGGATGTCATCGACCAGGCCGCGTTGCGCCTTGATCGGCCACATCGGATCGGCCAGCAGCGCGCGACCCAGCGACACGATGTCAGTGTCGCCATTAATCACCGCCTGTTCACATTTATCGGGCCAGCGCATCACGCCCGCGGTGATTACCGGCTTGCCGGTCGCTTCCCGGATGCGGCGGGCGTAGGGCAGGCGATCCCCTTCGTCGACTGACATCGGCTCCAGGATAAGATGGGCGCTTTCCAGAAAGCCCCAGCTGATGTCCATGGCATCCACGCCGGCCTCGCAAAGACGCGGCGCGATCTTCTCGCTGTCCTCGATAGTGATGCCGCCCTCTACACCGTCCACCACCGACATGCGGTACATCAGCGGCTTGTTCCCCATCTGCGCCTTCACCGCCTTGATGACTTCGGTAGGAAAGCGCAGCCGCCGTTCAAAATCGCCGCCCCATTCATCATCGCGATGGTTCATCAGCGGGGAAAGGAATTGCTGGAGCAGATAGCCATGGGCGCCATGCAGCATCACGCCGTCATAGCCCGCGAGCATGGCGAGCCGTGCCGCATTCGCATAACGCCCGATGAGGTAACGGATTTCCGCATCCTCCAGCGCTCGCGGCACCGCGTTCATATAAATGCTGTTAAGAGGAATCGCGCTGGAAGAGACCGGCTGGCGGCCGATGACGCTTTCCTTGGTCTGCCGGCCCGCATGGGAAAGCTGGATGACCGCCTTTGCCCCCGCCGCGTGGATGGCCGCAACCAGCCGCGCATGGCCTGCCTTGAACCTGTCGTTGTCCAGACGCAATTGCGGGACGTTGGAACTGAATCCTGTCTCCGCGTCGACGCAGGTGAATTCGGTGATGATCAGGCCGGCGCCGCCACGTGCGCGCTCGCTGTAATAAGCGAGGATCGCATCGTTCACGCCGCCGTCGGGCGCGCCCAGATGCGTCTCCATGGGGGCCATGGAAATGCGGTTCTTGAGCGTCAGATTGCCGATGCGGAACGGCTCGAACAGGCGTGGAAAAGCCATGCATCCTCTCAACATTTTCATTTGAAGTTACATCCTTTTACCATTGCGTTTCGATCGGATAATCACCACATTTCGAGAGGGATTATACGATAATATGAGATAATAATGGACAGGTTGACCGGCTTCGAGGTGTTCGTGGCGATCGTGGATTCGGGCAGTTTCAGCCGCGCGGCCGATCGGCTTGCCCTTTCGCCAACCATGGTTTCAACCCATCTGGCCCGGCTTGAGGATCGGCTCGGGACGCGACTGATAAACCGGACGACACGCCGCTTTGGCCTGACGCCCCATGGACATCTGTTTCTGGAGGAGGCGCGCGCCATTCTGGAGGCGGTGGAGCAGGCCGAAAGCCGGTTGCAGATGCGCGATATAGGACCCAGTGGTCGAGTCGCCCTGGATGCGCCCGGCGCGATAGGGTTGCGCTTCGTGGTGCCGGCGCTGCCACAATTGCGTGCCCTGCATCCAGGCGTCACGCTGGACCTCAGCATCGGGGATCGCAGCATGATGTTCCGTCCCGAAGGGTTCGACATGCTCATCCGCATCGGCGTTCCGGCAGAAGGGAAGGGGGAAGTCGTCAATCTTGGACGCACCCGCTTCGTCCAGGTCGCCTCGCCCGACTATCTGGCCCGGCGGGGCGAGCCGGTCACGCCCGATGATCTGCATGATCATGATTGCGTGCTTTTCGCAACGGTGGATCGGCCTGTCGGCCAATGGCGCTTCGTGCGGGGGAAGGAGCGGCGGTCGCTGCGCCCCGCGAGCGTCGCGACCTTCAACAATGGGGATGCGATCGCGGCGGCCGCCGTCGCCGGGGTGGGCATAGGGCAGACGCTGGAGATGTTGGTCGCGCCCGAACTGGCGTCGGGCCGGCTGAAGCCGATACTGACGGAATGGAACCGGGAAAGCGTGGATATTCAGCTTTTCATTCCCCAGGACCGCGCAAAGCGTCAGGCCGTTCGCGCCGTCGCGCAATTCCTGCAAACACAGGTTGACTGGTTGCCTCGTTTTTAGAGCGGATTCCGATCCGACCCAGTCGGGTCGGCTGCTGCCCGCGACCGTGAAATACGAGTTCCTGCTTATCAATCTCGACAGCCTGGGTTACACCAGCCCCACGTCCGGTTGGCCACGGACTTATGGCGTGACCCTGCGCTGCCATTTCTGACACGGGAGGCCGTACCCCCCGCTTCACCGACTTGGACAGGAAGACTGACATGGCTGACATGATTACTTCCACATCTCCGGATACGCAGCCAATGCGTGAGTTGAGGACCGCCAATCATCTGCTGGGGGATCGCGCCGCGCTCGATGCCGCCTGGGAAAGGAACGGTTACTGGTTCTTCCGGAACGTGCTGGACAAGGACGCGGTCGGCCGGTTGCGCGCGGTCTATCTCGACGTCCTGCGCGATCTGGGCGTGATTGACCCTGACCGCGACGATGCAGCCGTTTATAACGGCGCACCGCTCGACAATTTCCCGATCCGCAATGACGGGACACCGGCCAGCGATCCGCTGTTGGCGCGCTATCCGCGGGACGAGTTCGTCGCGGAACCCTCGATCCGCGCATTTTTTGAGGAGTTGTTCGGCGAAGAGGTCTTCTGGGTACCCAATACCGAATATCACGCGCTGCCGCCGGGCACAGGCCGCCCTGGCTCGCGCTTCAACTTCGTTCATTGCGATGGACCCAACAACAAGGGGCTGCCGCTGAAAATCTGCTGGATGCCGCTTGCACCGATCGATGAGGAAACCGGCGGTCTGGCAGTGGCGGAGGGGCTGCATCGGCCGCGGATGAATGATTTTCCCCGGCCACCGCAGGGCATAGGCGATGATGTGGTCCCGACCGACGCCTGGCGCCGCGCCCTTTACCAGCCCGGCGATCTGGTGGTGTTCAGTCTGGAAACCCCGCATAGCGGGCTGGCCAATCGGTCGGATCGCTATTTCCGTCTGTCGATGGACATTCGCGGCATGCCGAAATCGGGCAATATCCCGACAGTGGGCACGATAGCCGCGCTCGACGCCTGCGCCATCACCGTTGAAACGCAAACGGGCGAGCAGCGCGTCTTCCGCATCGATGAGGACAGCTTCTGCCGGATAGCCCGCGGAAAGCTGACCGGTATGCCACTGACGCTGGAGGAAATTCCCCGGCTGATGAAGATCGGCGACCCGGTATACGTCGCGTCCGACCATGGCACCGCGATGTTCATTCGCCCGCAGCACTGATTGGCGAATTGTACGGACCTGTGATGCATTGCCGCGTCTGCGGGAAAGCCATTGCCAGAATGGGATCGATCCCTTTTCGATGAGATCCGGATCGTGAGCGCACGACCATCATGGGCGATAATGATCCGGGCTGAAGGCGATATATGGAGCAGGCTGCATGAACGAACCCTGGTTGCCGCTTGTCGCGGAGGATGTCACTGCGCAATGGTTGAGCGATGCGTTGGCGCCGCGCTATCCCGGAACGCGGGTGGAACGGCTCGACGTCAACGAAATCCTTTGGGGCACGGGCACCAAGATGATGGTGACGGCGACCTATAATGCCGCAGGCTTGGCGCATGGCCTGCCTCAGGCGTTGTGCATCAAGGCCGGGCTCGCCGAGCATCGGGAACTGGTGAAATTCTGCTACCAGACGGAAGCGCGCTTTTTCGCGGAACTGGCGCCGCTCTTGACCCTGGGATTGCCGCAAATCCTCTATGCTGCGGCGAATGCGGATCAGGGCATGGTGGTCATGGAGGATCTGAGGCCGGCAGGTGCCCATATCTGCCGCGTCCAGCAACCTTTGACCCGCGAACAGGCGGCGTCTTTCCTTGACGATATGGCTGCATTACACGCCCGCTGGTGGGATAGTCCGGCGCTGGAGGACGATGGCGAACTGGGCTGGCTGATGCGCCACGATCCATTGCCTGACGAAGCCTGGGGCGATTTTGGCCGCGGCCAGCTCCAGCCCGAGACATGGGCGCATTATATGGGGCTGCCCCGGTCGCTGGGCATTCCGGCGATCTGTCGAGATCGGGAGAGAGTCCATGCAGCGCTGCTCGAACTGCGCCGTTTCGGCGAACAGGGGCCGCGTTGCGTCATTCATGGCGACGCGCATCTGGGCAATATGTATCTCACCCGCGAACATCGACCGGGCTTTCTCGACTGGCAGACCACCCGCCGGGGCCACTGGGCGCATGACGTGACCTATTTCTACATTTCCGCACTCGATCCGCTGGACCGACGGGCGTGGGAAAAGGATCTGTTGGCGGGCTATCTTGCCGCGCTTGGCCGCCACGGCGTCGCCAATCCGCCCTCAAAGGAAGAGGCCTGGCGCGCCATCCGTGCCCATATCATTTACGGTCTGTTCTACTGGATGGTGAACCCCGTCGAATGGCAGGCGGAGGAGAATAATGCCGCCACGGCCCCGCGCTTCGGCTGGGCGGCGGTGGATCATGCCGCACCGCCAGTCGGATCGCTCTAGAATGTGCGGGGCTCAGTCCGGCGTCGGACCGAGCCCCATCAAAATTAGGCAGGATCCGGCCTCTTCACGAACCGGTTCTGGATAGACCCGAACAGATAGTCGCGGTTCGCCTGCTCGTCGAACGCGTCCAGCGTCCAGCCGCCGGGATGAATGCTGGTGCGTATCGCTTCCGGTTCGGGGATCAGCGCCACTTCATCGCCCTGGATATAGAAATCCCTGCCACTGACATGCGATGCGGCATCGGTGCACAGCCACACGACCAGCGCTGCGACATGGGCAGGCAGGGCGGTCATCCGTGGCTGCGCCATTGGCTTGTTCCACAGCAGCGGAATGCCGAGCCGCGCTGATTCAGCGATGGTCTCATTGATTTCGGGCGTATGCGTGCCCGTCAGGTGCGACACCGGCCGGATCAGATTGGCGCGAATGCCGAATTCCCCCAGATCCCGCGCAATGGAACGGGTGAAGCCCAGAAGCCCTTCCTTGGCCGCGGAATAATTGGCCATGCCCCAATGGCCGAAGCCTGACGGCGACCCGGTATTGAGGATCACGCCGGACCGCTGCGCGATCATATGTGCCGCTGCGGCGCGGCACGTGTAGAAGCTGGACGTCAGGCTGACATCCATGCAGAGGTTCCAGTCCTGGTCCGTCATCCGGTCTATGCGCCCCGGGCGGACGATACCGGCATTGTTGACGAGAATGTCTATCCTTCCGAAGGCATCGATGGCCGCCTGAACAGCCGCCTCGCCGCCCTCGCGAGTCGCGACGCTGGAACATTGGCCGACCGCTTCGCCACCCGCTTCGCGGATTTCCTGCGCCACGGCTTCGGCGAGCGATGCGTCGCCCTTCTCCGTGCCATAGGGGCCGCCGCCCAGGTCGTTTACCACCACCTTCGCGCCCTGCTCCGCCAGCAGCATCGCTTCGGCCCGGCCGATATTGCGGCCCGCTCCGGTGACGACGGCGACTTTGCCCTTCAATCTCTGCATATTCCAGCTCCCGTTGATTGTGCCGGAAAGAGTAGCCACTCGCGTCATCGGACCCTAATCACCGACGTGATGATTTTGTCCGGCGCGCTTCCCGACGAAGCCCGGATTCTCCACAAGATCAACGGTAATGGAGGCCTCGATGATCCTTGCATGTGCACCCAATTTCCGGGATCTTGGCGGACAACCGGCCGGGGACGGCCGGCGCGTTCGTCATGGTCGGTTGTATCGTTCAGAAGCCATACCGACGCTCGCGCCGCAAGAGGCGGCAAGGCTGGCTGCACTGGGCATCAGGGTCGTGTGCGACCTGCGCAGCAAAGCCGAAAGGTCACGTGCGGCGGGCCACTGGCCTGGCAGCGGCGCGACAGTATTGCCGATGGATGTGGTTGCTGATTTTCGCGCCGATGCCCATCCGCTTGCCGCCTTGCGCGACGATCCGGGGGAGGAGGGCGCCGTCGCTCTGATGACCGGCACCTATGAGGCATTGCCGGCTGCCTGCGCGCCGCATCTCGCCCTATTGTTCGACCGACTTGTCCAGGGGGATACCCCTCTGCTGATCCACTGCACGGCGGGCAAGGACCGCACCGGCTTTGTCGTTGCGATGCTGTTGCACGCGCTCGGCGTGCCGGAAGACGCGATCATGGCCGACTATCTGCGCAGCGGCGAATGTCCCAGCCCGGCTGTCGTGGCGGGGACGCGCCGGTTCATGGAAGCCGTGTTGGGAAATGTGGTTCAGGAAAGCGCGTTGATCGCGCTGGCCGGCGTGCGGCCAGCCTATCTGGCCGCAAGCCACGCCCGGATCAGGCGTGATCATGGGTCTGTCGCCCTTTATCTGCGGGAGGCGGCGGGCCTGGATGAAGAAAGGCAGGCGCGGCTGATCGCGACCCTGACCGAATGAAGGAGGTGAGAGGATGAAGGCAATCGTCATCAACCGTCATGGCGGCCCGGAAGTCCTGGAACCTGCCGATCTGCCAGCGCCGCAGCCCCAACCGGGGGAGGTGCTGGTGCGCATCGCGGCAGTCGCCGTCAATCCGGCTGACGGCAAATGGCGCGCCGGCATGTTCAAGGACTTCGCGCCAGTCGGCTTTCCTCATGTTCTTGGCTACGACGTCGCGGGCGAAGTCGTGAGCGGAGAGGGATTTGCACCCGGTGACCGCGTGTTCGGCATGCTCGATCCCTTCCTGAAGGGGGGCTACGCCGAACAGGTGGCGGTGGCTGCCGACCATCTCGCTTTGGTGCCGGATGAACTCGATTTGCCCACCGTCGCTGCCATCCCTACCGCCGGCCTTACCGGCTTGCAGATGGTCGAACGCGGCTTGAACCTCCAGGCAGGACAGAGAGTGCTGCTGACCGGAGCGCTAGGCGCTGTCGGCCGTTTCGCGCTGTTCGCGGCGAAGGAACGGGGCGCCCATGTGATTGCCGCCGTCCGTGCGGCTCATGTTCAGGCCGTCCGTGCTCTGGGCGCAGACGATGTCATTGTTCTGGGTGAAGCGGACTGGACGGGGGCGCCCTTCGATCATGTGATAGATACGGTCGGCGGCGCTGCAGTCGGCGCGCTCTGCCGAC
Organism: Sphingobium sp.; assembly: GCA_036278355.1. Classification (GTDB taxonomy): domain Bacteria; phylum Pseudomonadota; class Alphaproteobacteria; order Sphingomonadales; family Sphingomonadaceae; genus Sphingobium. The sequence continues at coordinate 1,902 of DASULD010000011.1, read as the reverse complement.
ATCTGAAACCCGGCGGCCGCATTTTGACCGCTGCCACGACGCCGATTTCCGGGGAAGGATTGTCTGTGGCGCCCGAACTCTTCGCCGTCCATCCCAACGGTTCGGATGCCGCTCGTCTGGCCGCCGCCGTTGCGAAAGGCCGGATCGCCGTGCCCATCGCCCGTATTCTGCCGCTCGATCAGGCGGCGGAAGCGCATCGGCTGGTGGAGGCCGGCGGATTGAACGGCAAGATCGTCCTCACGACCTGAAAATCCGACAGGCCCGCCACAGGTGGCTCATCAGCGCGGCATCATTTATCGGCCAGCGCAGCCAGCGCCGACGCTTTTTGCGCGAGCATTCCGCGCATATCCTCGCCCACCGGCAGGCGCATTGGCAGTGTCTCGCCTTCCAGCGCCGTCAGGATCGCCTGGGCAACAGTTTCAGGTGGGCTGGCCGCTCCGGCATAATAGCCGTCCAGCACGGCTTTGCCTCGACCAGACAGCACATCATAATCGGACAGGCGGACCTTGGCCTCGCGCGTGCCGTGGCTGATGAAGCGAGTGGCGATCGCGCCCGGTTCGACCAGCATGGCGCGGATGCCGAAAGCCGCCACCTCCAGCGCCAGCGTCTCGGTCAGGCCTTCCAGCGCGAACTTGCTGGCGCAGTAAGCGCCAAGGCCGGGCGTGCCGCTCAGACCGCAGCCCGAAGATATCTGGACGATGGTGCCTGATCGACGCGATCGAAAATGCGGCAGCAGCGCCTGGGTCAATGCCCATGGCCCGAATAAATTGACCTCGAACAGACCGCGCGCATCATTCAGATCGACTTCTTCGACGGCACCGAACAGGCTTTGGCCGGCATTGTTGACCAATATGTCCACTGGGCCGGCCGCCAGCGCCTCCTCTGCAAGCCTCGCGACTTGCGCGGCATCGCTCATGTCGGCGACGATGGCTGTGGCCCGGCCCGCGCCGGCCGTCTCAAAGGCGCTCAGCGCTTCGAGATTGCGGGCGACGCCAACCACATGGTCGCCCTGTGCCAGCACGGCTTTCGCCAACGCTGCGCCGATACCGCTCGAAATGCCCGTGATCAGCCAGCGTTTCATATCCGTCTCCTTGATCGGCCACATCGCGTTGCGCTCATGGGGCTGTTTGGCAGCGGGATGCCTTTGCGTCCCGTGAGCTGTCTTCACTCCCTTGTCGTCCGGCGTTCCCGAAAAAGCCAAGGTCCAATTGTGGAGGCGGGATAGAGTGGCAAAGCAGCATATTCGTGATGCCCAATCCTACCGGGCCATGCGGCGATGCCCCGTCATGCTTCAATTCCCCGCAGGAACAGGGCGACAACGCCGCTCACCCATTGCCGGCGGAACCTCGCATCCGCGAAATCGTCGGTCAGCAGGAAACGCAGCCCGCCATTGGCAAGATTGATGAAATGCTGCGCCAGTCGCGCAGGATCGTCGATCCTGTATCCTGCCCCGTCCAGAGAGTGGAGATAATCGGTTATCGGCGCCACGGTATCGGCGATATGACCGTGGAGCCGCCTGGCAACATCGGGGAAGCGGTCCTTTGCCGCAATGGCGAGCCGAAGCAGGGCGATCCGTTCCGCATCCGCCACTTCGTCGGTGATGCGCAGGGCAAAATCCGTCAGCACGTCGCCCGGCTCTCGCCCCTTGGTCGCGATACTCCGCACATCGCTGCGCATGGATGCGACGGAGTGGAGCGCAACCGCCTCGAACAAGGCGGCTTTGTTGCCGAAGCGGGCATAGATGGTCGCCTTGCTGACCCTGGCCGTGGCGGCGATATGATCCATGCTCGCGCCGGCATAGCCGCGCAGGAGAAAAGCGCGCGCGGCAGCGTCGACCAGTTCGGCCTCGCGCATGGGCGCGTCCGTGCTGGTCGGCCTGCCTCTACGCGGCTTCGTGATGTG
>DASULD010000010.1:0-2577 GCA_036278355.1 Sphingobium sp. | reverse complement strand
CCCGTTCCGCCGATCCGGTCAGGGCTTCCCTCAATACGCATGTCGGCGCCGGGTCGAGCGATAGTAATCCCGTTAGCTCGTGCCGCCGCAGCCCCACCGGTTATGCTGCCTTGCCATCGATCGAGTTCCGGCGAGAAAGCGATGTCGGTCCGAAGGGCAATCTGCGCGGACGCGAAGCCGTCGCCGTCGCATCGCACCGATGCGGCACGAACCGGGCCTGAGATGCGAGGCGAGCCGCCGTTGACGCGCACGTCCAGATAGGCGCTCGCCAGAGGGAGCATACAGCCGCTGATCGTGGCGTCTCGAATCAGCGCGGCGCCTTTTCCCCGGAAACCGTTACGGAGATTGCCGTCGCCGCGAAGGACAATACCGACCGGTCCCGCCGGAGTGTCCAGCCGCATGCGGGCGTCGTCGAGCGTCAGGTCGATGTCGGGAAGGCCCAGCGGCGAGGTCGAAGCAGGATCGCGGAGCTTGTCCAGTTCACCCAGGCGGAGTCCTTGCTCGGAAACTCGTCCGTATACCCGCACGCCCCGGGCGCGTACTGCGCCGACCTTCGGAAAGAGCATCCCATAGCCGATGTCGACCTCGACCGAACGAGCGGTGAGATCGGGCCGGGCGGGATCCCCCAGCACCAGATTCTCGATGCGCTGCGTCCGCAACGCGACCTGCGTTACGTCATAGCTTGCGCGGATGCCGCGCGCCGCGAATCCGCGCTCTACGAAGTGCTCTGCGATCGGCCTGCGCCCCACCCACGCCATGGTCAGCGCGAGGGCAGCCCCGGCAAGCAGGATCAGAATTATCGGGCGCCAAAGCCTCCGCCGCTCCAAAGCCCGGTCCCCGCCACTGTCTTCGTCGGCCATCATGACCCGACCCCGGCCGAGGCGACGATTGACGCGGTGACGTGTGGAACGGGCATTCCGCTGTAAATATCCTTGCTCGCTCGTTTGGCAAAGCCTAGCCAGGAATGCATGAATGACAGCTTATCCAGACCCGGCGGCCAGTCAGGCCCGCTCATCCCGGACAAGCTGAACGACGTCGGATTTCGGCCTTCCCACGCGAGCCAATTATTCGGCGAGGATTCCGCACCGGCCACAGCCGTTGCGGCACCTGAGAAGGACCACCACGGCAAGGGCCACCGTTCACGCCTGCGCCAGCGGCTGGCGGACGGCGGACCTGACGCCCTCCTCGACCATGAACTGGTGGAATACCTCCTTGCCCTCGCCATTCCCAGGCGGGACACCAAGCCGCTCGCCAAGGCGCTGCTCGCACATTTCGGCGGCATCGGCGGCCTGCTAACGGCGGATTGGGGCGCATTGGCCCGTTTTCCCGGCATGGGGGACACCAGCACTGCGGCAGTGAAGATAGCACAGGCCGCCGCGCTGCGCCTGCTGCGGGCACCGGTGGCGCAGCAGCCGGTGCTGGCGAGCTGGCAGGCGCTCCTCGATTATCTCCGGGCGGACATGGCCCACCTCAAGATCGAGCGCGTCCGCGTGCTTCACCTCAACGCGCGGAACATGCTGATCCGCGATGAAAACATGGGTGACGGGTCGGTGGATCAGGCCGCCATCTATGCACGCGAGGTAATCCGCCGCGCCATGGATCTCGGTTCATCCGCGCTTATCCTGGTCCATAACCATCCCAGTGGATCGCCGCAGCCAAGCCGACAGGATCTGGAGGTCACGCGCAACATCGCGGAGGCAGGCAGGCAACTCGGTATTACCGTCCACGATCACATCATCATCGGTTCCGAAGGGCACGCGAGCCTGCGATCGATGGGCCTGTTATAGCGTCATCCTGCGGTGATCTTCACCTACAGCGTTTTCAGTGTGGTCAATATCCATTCGCAGTGACGGCGCTCATCAGCCAGGTTCTGCCGCACTACCGCGCGTGCCTCATCACTGAGACCGACATGCTCCACTGCGCGTCCGTAAGCCGTGTTGGTATCATCCTCGTTGGTACGCATGGCGTGCAGGATCGCAGTGTCACCCATCAGATTGGCCATCACGACCTTTCCCTTGGTCAGCAGTTGCTTCGCGTCGCCTTCGGTGGGAACCTCGGCGCCCAGCTCTCGCAGGAACGGTGCAAGGTTTTGAGTGTGCCGGCGATGATCGTCGCGAAAGCCGGTTAACGTGTTCCTGAAAGCCGGCTCGTCCAGCCTTTCGATCGCCGCGTCGTAGGCTGCGATCGCATCGTAATCCAGCTGGATCAGATCCTTGAGAAGCGCCTCTGCGGTGCTCTCCCTGCCGATGGTTGTGACCATGATATCTCTCCGTCGATATGTGTTTCAGGCACCAACCCAGCCCGCGAAGGGGGGTTCCGGAATGACGGTACGGTGCCATCCAGATGCGGCAGACAGATGCAAAACGTGGTCGATTGCCTGATGCCCGCCCGAGATCGCCTGCATCGCAGAAAGAGTCCAAATGCATGTCCAGTGAAGGACGGAAGCGGGGTCGCGTTGCCATTGCGGAGTGCGACTCAGGCTGCTACCCGGCGCCCGGTCATCATCCTCTGCGAAGAAGAGTCGCTTCATGGTCCCGCGCTATGCCCGTCCGCAAATGTCCGCAATCTGGGAGCCGG
>DASULD010000009.1:0-14095 GCA_036278355.1 Sphingobium sp. | reverse complement strand
ATCCGCCTCGACAGCCGGCAGCGGCAGGTGCTGCGTGTGCTGCCCCGCGTCAACGACGACGTGAACGAGGAATGGACGACGGACAAGACGCGTCATCATGTCGATGCTCTGGTGCGGAAACGGCTCGACCGGCCCTATGTGCGCACGGGCGGCAAGCTGACGCCGGTAAGCTGGGATGAGGCGTTCGCGGCCGTCGCCAAGGCGGCGAAGGCGGCCAAGGGCTCGGTCGCGGCCGTTGCCGGCGACCTGCTCGATTGCGAGACGATGTACGCGGGGCGGGAACTGACGCGCGCGCTCGGCGGCAAGGATGCGATGCTCGAAGGACGGCAGACCGGGCTGGCCTATGACGTGTCCAGCCTGTCGGCGGTCAATTTCAACAGCACCATCGCGGGCGTCGAAACGGCGGACGTGATCCTGCTGGTCGGCACCAATCTTCGCTGGGAAGCGCCGCTTATCAACACCCGCGTGCGCAAGGCGATCAAGAAGGGCGCGAAGGTTTTCGCCATCGGGCCGGAGATCGACCTTACCTACAAGATCGAGTGGCTCGGCAATGACGCGGGACTGCTCGGCAAGTTGCCCAAGGACGTCGTGGAGGCGTTCAAGGCCGCGAACCGTCCGCTGATGATCGTGGGCGGCGGTGTTCTGGCCAAGGACGGGGCGCATGGCGACACGCTGAAGCTCGCGGACACGCTGGGCCTGATCCGTGAGGGCTGGAACGGCTATAATGTGTTGCACTTCGCGGCCGCCCGCATGGGTGGCCTGATGCTCGGTTACGCGACGCAGGGCGGGATCAAGGCGATTGCCGCCGCCAAGCCGAAGCTGCTGTTCTCGCTCGGCGCGGACGAGATGGACTACAGCCAGTTCGCGGACAGCTTCAAGGTCTATGTCGGCCATCATGGGGACAATGGGGCACATGCCGCCGACGTGATCCTGCCCGGCGCCACCTATGCGGAAAAGCCAGGCAGTTACGTCAACCTCGAAGGGCGCGTGCAGCGCGGCGACAAGGCCGCGTTCGCCCCCGGCGACGCACGCGAGGACTGGAGCATTTTCAGGGCGTTGAGTCAGGTGCTGGGCCACACGCTGCCGTTCGACAGCTTTGAGGAACTGCGCGTCAGGATGTTCGCGGATGTGCCCGCGCTGGGACAGGAGGGGCTCGTCGATTTTGGCTGGTCGGTCCCGAAGCTGGCGACGCGTGCGAGCGGCGAGTTCGCCTATCCGATCAAGGATTTCTACCTCACCAACGCCATCTGCCGCGCCAGCCCGACGATGCAGCGCTGCTCGGCGGAATTGCTCCATGGCGAGGAATTTGCGGAGGCGGCGGAATGAAAAGTTACGCTTCTTCCGTCACCCTGAACTCGTTTCAGGGTCCATCAGGCCTTCGCGCGAGGCATATCATTGCAGAATGGATGCTGAAACAAGTTCAGCATGACGATTCGAAAGAAGGAGTCCCTGCATGACCGCCTTCTTCCAGTCCTGGATGCCTTACGAGGCCGCGTGGCTGCTTTCCACCGTGATCGGCATATTGCTGATCGCGCTGCCGCTGATGCTGGCGGTCGCGATGATCATCTATGCCGACCGCAAGATCTGGGCGGCGATGGCTCTGCGGCGCGGGCCGAACGTCGTCGGACCGTTCGGCCTGCTGCAATCCTTTGCGGACGGCCTCAAGGTGTTCCTGCAGGAAACCATCGTTCCATCGGCATCGAACAAGGTGTTGTTCCTGATCGCGCCGATCATCACCTTTACCGTGGCGCTGATGGCGTGGGCGGTGGTGCCTTTCGACGTCGGCGTGGTGCTGGCGGACATCAATGTCGGCTTGCTCTACATCCTCGCGATTTCCTCGCTGGGCGTTTACGGCGTCGTGATCGCGGGCTGGGCGTCAAACTCGAAATACCCGTTTTTCAGCGCGATGCGCGCCAGTGCGCAGATGATTTCCTACGAAGTCTCGATCGGTTTCATCCTGATCTGCGTGGTGCTGTGGGCCGGCAGCTTTAACCTCTCCACCATCGTCGAGAGTCAGAAGGGCTATTACGGATTTTTGAACGGCAACGGGTTCAATCCGCTGCTGTTCCCGATGGCGGTGATGTTCCTCATCTCCGCGATGGCGGAAACAGCGCGCGCGCCGTTCGACCTGACCGAAGCGGAATCGGAACTCGTCGCGGGCTACCAGACCGAATATAGCTCGATGGCGTTCGCGCTCTACTGGCTCGGCGAATATGCCAACGTCATCCTGATGTGCGCGTTGAACGCGATCCTGTTCTGGGGCGGCTATCTTCCCCCGGTCGACTGGGCGCCGCTCTACATGGTGCCGGGCATCATCTGGCTGTTCGCGAAGATATTGTTCTTTTTCTTCGTCTTCAGCTGGGTGAAGGCGACCGTCCCCCGCTACCGCTATGACCAGCTGATGCGGCTGGGCTGGAAGGTGTTCCTGCCGGTCTCGCTGTTCTTCGTGTTTCTGGTGAGCGGGTTCCTCATGCTGACCCGATATGGAGGCGCACAATGAGCCTCGGTTATTACATCAAATCTTACACGCTTTGGGAGTTCGTGAAGGCGCATTGGCTGACCCTGAAGTATTTTTTCAAGCCCAAGGCGACGATCAACTATCCGTTCGAGAAGAACCCGATCAGCCCGCGCTTTCGCGGCGAGCACGCGCTGCGCCGTTATGCGAACGGCGAGGAACGCTGCATCGCGTGCAAGCTGTGCGAGGCGATCTGTCCGGCGCAGGCGATCACCATCGAGGCGCAGCCGCGCGAGGACGGATCGCGCCGCACCACCCGTTACGACATCGATATGACCAAGTGCATCTATTGCGGTTTCTGTCAGGAAGCCTGCCCGGTCGACGCGATCGTCGAGGGGCCGAATTTCGAATTCTCGACCGAGACGCGCGAGGAGCTGATCTACGACAAGGCCAAGCTTCTTGAGAATGGCGACAAATGGGAAAGGGCGATCGCGGCGAACCTTGCCGCCGACGCGCCCTATCGCTAAGGCAGCGCGAACCAGGGGGACTACCATCCAGTGATCCATGCTTTCGCATTTTACCTGTTTGCCTGCATGGTGATCGCGTCCGGCGCGCTCACCATCTTCGCACGCAATCCGGTGCACAGCGTGCTGTGGCTGATCCTCGCGTTCTTCAACGGGGCGGGGCTGATGGTGCTGCTCGGCGCGGAATTCATCGCGATGCTGCTCGTCATCGTCTATGTCGGCGCGGTCGCCGTGCTGTTCCTGTTCGTAGTGATGATGCTGGATATTGATTTCGCCGAGCTGCGCGCCGGGTTCGTCGATTATCTGCCCTTCGGGATGTTGATCGCGCTGGTGCTGCTTGCCGAGATACTGCTCGGCGTCGGCATCTGGAGCGCGGGACCGATCGAGCTGGCCGGTCGCGCCGCGCCGATGTCCACCGACATGCACAATATCGAGGCGATCGGGGCGCTGCTTTACACCCGTTACATCTTGCTGTTCGAAATCGCGGGCATCATCCTGCTCGTCGCGATGATCGGCGCGATTGTCCTCACGCATCGCGCCCGTCCCGGCGTGCGCAGCCAGAACATCGCGCGCCAGAATCAGCGCCGGCCCGAGGAAGCGGTGGTCAAGGTCAACCAGCCGGTGGGGCAGGGGGTGAAGTTGTGATCGGCCTTCAGCATTATCTGGTGGTCAGCGCGATCCTGTTCGTGCTCGGCGTGCTGGGCATATTCATCAACCGCAAGAACATCATCGTCATCCTGATGGCCATCGAGCTCATCCTGCTGGCCGTGAACCTGAATCTGGTCGCGTTCAGCGCCTATCTCGGGGATCTTGTGGGCCAGGTGTTCAGCATGTTCGTGCTGACCGTCGCCGCCGGCGAGGCCGCGATCGGCCTTGCCATCCTCGTCATCTATTTCCGCGGGCGCGGCACCATCGCGGTGGACGACGCCAACCGGATGCGGGGATGATGGGGATGATAGGACGCGTCACCCTGAACTCGTTTCAGGGTCCATTTTGCCATTATGTGCAGGGGGATGAATGGATGCTGAAACAAGTTCAGCATGACGGTTATGTCATGGCTGGAGAGCGGCTATGACCTCCATCCAGCTTATCGTCTTCCTGCCGTTGTTTGCCGCCGTGATCGCGGGGCTGGGCAACAAGGCCCTCGGCAATGTGCCCGCCAAAATCGTGACTACGGGCGCGCTGTTCGTGGCCTGCGCGCTTTCCTGGCCCATTTTCCTCTCGTTCGTCGCCGGGCATGCGGAGCCCTACACCGCGCCCGTCTTCACATGGATACAGTCAGACGGCTTCCGCGCATATTGGGAACTGCGCGTCGACGCGCTCACCTCGGTCATGCTGGTGGTGGTGACGACGGTGTCCGCGCTCGTTCACCTGTATAGCTGGGGCTATATGGAGGAGGATCCGGATCAGCCGCGTTTCTTCGCCTATCTATCGCTCTTCACCTTCGCGATGCTGATGCTGGTTACGGCGAACAACCTGCTCCAGATGTTCTTCGGTTGGGAAGGCGTCGGCCTTGCGTCGTATTTGCTGATCGGTTTCTGGTTCAGAAAACCGAGCGCAAATGCAGCCGCGATCAAGGCGTTCGTCGTCAACCGGGTCGGCGATCTCGGCTTCATGCTCGGTATCTTCGGCACGTACTGGGTTTTCGGCACCATCTCGATACCCGAGATTCTGGCGGCCGCGCCGTCGATGGCGGGATCGACCATCGGCTTTCTGGGTGCGCGCTTCGACACCATGACGGTGCTTTGCCTGCTCCTGTTCCTGGGCGCGTGCGGGAAATCAGCGCAGCTCGGCCTCCACACATGGCTTCCGGACGCAATGGAAGGTCCGACGCCGGTCTCCGCCCTCATCCACGCGGCGACAATGGTCACGGCGGGCGTATTCATGGTGTGCCGCCTGTCGCCGATGTTCGAAACGAGCGAAACCGCGCTCGCGGTCGTCACCTATGTGGGCGCGGCGACCTGCTTGTTTGCCGCGACCGTCGGCACGGTGCAGAACGACATCAAGCGCGTGATCGCCTATTCGACCTGCTCGCAGCTCGGCTACATGTTCTTCGCGGCGGGCGTGGGCGCGTATGGCGCGGCGATGTTCCACCTCTTTACCCATGCCTTCTTCAAGGCTCTGCTGTTCCTTGGCGCGGGCAGCGTGATCCACGCCATGCATCATGAGCAGGACATGCGTTATTATGGCGCGCTGCGGCGGCATATTCCGGTCACCTTCTGGGCGATGACGGCCGGCACGCTGGCGATCACGGGCGTCGGTATTCCGGGCACCCTGTTCGGCTTTGCCGGGTTCTTCTCAAAGGATTCGATCATCGAGTCCGCTTTTGCGGCCGGCGGGCCTGGCGCTACGGCCTTCCTGATCGGCATCACGGCGGCGCTGCTCACCAGTTTCTACAGCTGGCGGCTGGTGTTCCTCACCTTCTTCGGCCAGCCTCGCTGGGCCGCGAGCGAGCATATCCAGCATGCGGTGCATGACGCGCATGACCATCATGGCGAGCATGCCCACGGCAATCCGCCCGATCAGGAAGACGCAGGCCACGATCCGCACGGTCATGACGCCGACGCGCATACCCTTCCGAAAGGAACCGGCGGCTATCACCCGCATGAAAGCCCGTGGGTGATCCTGCTGCCGCTGATCGTGCTTTCGCTCGGCGCGGTGTTCGCGGGCTTCATCTTCCACGGCCCGTTCGTGGGTCCTGAGGAAGGCGGGCATTTCTGGAACGGCAGCCTCGCCTTCGACGAACATCTGATGCATGCGAGCCACAAGGTCCCCACCTGGGTCAAATGGTCGCCGTTCGCGGTGATGGCGGCGGGCTTGCTCATCGCCTGGGCGTCTTACATCCGCTACACGGACTGGCCGGCCAAGTTCACGGCGCAGTTCTACGTGCTCTACGATTTCCTGCTCAACAAATGGTATTTCGATGAGCTTTACCACGCCATCTTCGTGAAGCCGTCCTTCTGGATCGGCCGCCTGCTGTGGAAGGGCGGTGACGAGGGCACCATTGACCGCTTCGGTCCCAACGGGATGGCCGTGCTGGTGACGGCGGGCACCCGCGTCACCCGCAGGCTGCAGTCCGGCTATCTTTACACCTATGCGCTGGTGATGCTGATCGGCCTCGCAGCGGCGGTAACCTGGGCGATCACCAGACCATGAACGAGCTTGGCTTTCCTATCCTGTCCCTGATGCTGGCGGTGCCGATGGCGGGTGCCATCGCGTGCCTGTTCGCCAGCGCCCCGGCCGCGCGGCGCATTGCGCTTGTCGCAACGCTTGCCAACCTGGCGCTGGGTATCCTCCTCTGGCTGGCCTTCGATCAAGCCCCGAGCGCTGCGCAATGGCAGTTCCAGGAATATGCGCCGATTTTCGGTCGCTTTGCCTGGGCGCTGGGCATCGACGGCATTGCGCTGGTGCTGATTGCGCTCACGGTGTTCCTGATGCCCATCTGCGTTCTGGCGAGCTGGGATTCCATCCAGAAGCGTGTCGGCGAGTACATGGCCGCCTTCCTTTTCATGGAAGTGCTGATGATCGGCGTGTTCACAGCGCAGGACATCTTCCTCTTCTACATCTTCTTCGAGGCAGGCCTGATCCCGATGTATCTCATCATCGGCATCTGGGGCGGCGCGAACCGCATCTACGCGAGCTACAAATTCTTCCTCTACACGCTGCTGGGATCGGTGCTGATGCTGATCGCGATGCTGTGGATGGCGCGTGACGCGGGCACCACCGACATACCCACGCTGATGGCCTATGATTTCGATCCGCAGGTGCAAAGCTGGCTGTGGCTTGCCTTCTTCGCCAGCTTCGCCGTCAAGATGCCGATGTGGCCGGTCCACACATGGCTGCCCGACGCGCATGTTCAGGCGCCGACGGCAGGTTCGGTCATCCTTGCAGGCGTGCTGCTGAAGATGGGCGGTTATGGCTTCATCCGCTTCTCGCTGCCGATGTTTCCCGACGCCTCCGCACAGTTCGCGCCGCTGGTGTTCGCGCTGTCGATGGTCGCGGTGGTCTACACCAGCCTCGTCGCCTTGGTGCAGCAGGACATGAAGAAGCTGATCGCCTATTCGTCGGTCGCGCATATGGCGATCGTCACAGCGGGCCTGTTCGCCTTCAACCAGGCCGGGGTAGAGGGCGCGATGATGGTCATGCTTGGCCACGGCCTTGTTTCGGGCGCGCTCTTCCTGTGTGTCGGCGTCATTTATGACCGCCTCCACACGCGCGAGATCGACCGCTACGGCGGCCTGTCGATCAACATGCCTCGCTATGCCGTGCTGTTCCTGTTGTTCACGATGGCATCCGTGGGCTTGCCCGGCACGTCGAACTTCGTAGGCGAGTTCCTGTCGCTGATGGGCGTCTATGAGGCGTCAAGCTGGGTGGCGCTCGTCTGCACGACCGGGATCATCCTCGGCGCGGCCTATATGCTCTATCTTTATCGCCGCATCTGCTACGGGAACCTCGTTCACGACGATGCGCGCGCGATGACGGACCTGTCGCCCCGCGAACTGGTCATACTCGTGCCGATCGGCGTGGCGGTGCTCTGGATGGGCGTCTATCCGGAAAGCTTTCTTGCGCCGATGCGCGCCGATGTGCAGGCAGTCGTCGCCCGCATGGCGCCGGTCAAGCCCGAGGGAGACGCCAGGCTCGCGCTGGGCAAGCCAGCGGCTGCGACAGCGCATGACGCCCATTCCAGCCATGATGCGGCCGGGGAGGCGCACTGATGTTCGATACCGCTTCCCTGATGATGACGATGCCCGAGCTGGTGCTGAGCGGCGCCGGTCTGCTGCTGCTGATCGTGGCGAGCTTTTCCGGTGACGGTCGCGCGCGCCTTGTCGGCTGGTTGTCCGTCGCTGCGCTGGCCGTGGCGGCCTGGACATTGTGCGGATTGCCCGGCCATGGCGGAGACGCCTTTGGCGGGCTCTATCGCGCCGATGCTTTCGCGGCGTTCGCCAAGGTCCTGATCTATGCGGCGGCGGCGGTTTCGATCATCATAGCACCGCGCTTCTTCGCCACGGGCAGGGCAATCCGCGCGGAATACCCGGTGCTGATCCTCTTTTCCAGCGTGGGCATGGGCCTGATGGCATCGGCAGCCGATATGCTGTCGCTTTATGTCGGGCTGGAGTTGCAGAGCCTGGCGGCCTATGTGCTCGCAAGCTTCATGCGGCAGGACGGACGCTCGGCCGAGGCGGGCCTCAAATATTTCGTACTCGGTGCACTGGCGAGCGGTATCCTCCTTTACGGCGTCTCGCTGCTCTATGGCTTCACCGGCTCGACAAGCTATTCCGGCATTGCGGCCGCGATGACCGATGGCATGTCGAAAGGCGAGTTGTTCGGGCTGGTTTTTGTGCTCGCCGGACTTGCATTCAAGATCAGCGCCGTACCGTTCCACATGTGGACGCCCGACGTATATGAGGGCGCGCCGACACCGGTCACCACCTTCTTTGCCAGCGCGCCCAAGGTCGCGGCCATGGCGCTTATCGTGCGTGTGACGATGGAAGCGATGGGCAGCGCGTTTTCGAGCTGGCAACAGATTGTCATCTTCATCGCGCTTGCCTCCATCCTTTTCGGCGCTGTTGCCGCGATCGGCCAGACGAACATCAAACGTCTGCTCGCGTACAGCTCGATCAATAATGTGGGCTTCGTCCTGATCGGTCTTGCGGCGGGAACGCCCGGCGGCGTGGCGGCCGTGATGAGCTACCTCGCGATCTACGTCGTGATGACATTGGGCAGTTTCCTGTGTGTGCTGCAGATGCGCGATCGCGATGGTAATCCGGTCGAAGACATCGCAAGCCTGGCCGGACTCTCGCAGCGCCGAAGGGGGCTGGCCGCCGCGCTCGCCATCTTCATGTTCAGCCTGGCCGGCATCCCACCGCTGATGGGATTTTGGGCGAAGTTCCTTGTGTTCGACGCAGCCGTTGCGGCGGGACTTTCGGGTCTCGCGGTATTCGGCATCGCGGCGAGCGTCATCGGCGCCTTCTACTATCTCAAGATCGTCAAGACGATGTATTTCGATGAACCTGCGGCGGACTATGCCCCGGCAGGAAGCCGCATCGAAAACGCGCTGATCGCGGTCAGCGCCGCAGCGATTGTACTAGGCTATCTCTTCAACCCGTTGCTCGACCGCGCAAGCGCGGCGGCTGCGGCGGCTCTCCAATAACGGTGTGAATTTCGTCCTGCGCACGGTCGCGGAAACCGGTTCGACCAATGAGGACATGAAGCTGCTCGCCCGCGAGGGTGCGGCAGAGGGTCTGTGGCTGCGCGCAGAGCGGCAGTCCGCCGGGCGTGGCCGCATGGGCAGGGGCTGGGAAGGAGCGACCGGCAACCTTTTTGCCTCGACGCTGGTACGCATACTGCCGCAGGATCCGCCTGCATCGACGCTGGCGCTGGCCACCGCCGTGGCGGTGCACCGGGCTCTGGAAGAGTTTCTCGGCACGGCGCGCGTGACGATCAAATGGCCCAACGACATCATGGCAGGTGAGGCCAAGCTGTGCGGCATCCTGATGGAGAGGGAGGGCGACGCGGTCGTGATCGGCATCGGCGTCAACGTGGTGGACGCACCCCGAGTGCCCGGGCGCGAGATCACCTGCCTGCACGCGCTGGGGGCAGCGGGATGCGATGCACCGGCCGTGCTGGAGGCTATCGCGCGCTGTTTCTCGGAGGAACTTGTCCGCTGGCGTACCTATGGGTGCGAAACGACCATCCGGGCCTGGCTCGGGCGAGCGCATCCGCCGGGTACGCCGATTACCGTCCATCTGCCCGCCGGAGAGACACTGACGGGTACGTTTGGTACATTGGCGCCCGACGGTGCCTTCATCCTGCGCTTGGCGGGTGGTGGCGAACGTGCCATTCATTCCGGCGAAATATGGCTGACCTGAACCCCTGGATCGCGGAGTGAGACAATGCTCCTGGCAATAGATGCCGGTAACACCAACATAGTCTTCGCGCTGGTGAAGCATGGCGACGACAAGGAACCCGCGACCATCGTGGCGCGCTGGAGGATCGCGACCGACCCGCGCCGGACGGCTGACGAATATGCGGTCTGGCTCAATCAACTGCTGGGGCTCGCCGGCTACACGATGGGCGACGTTGACGCCGTCATCATCGCAACGGTCGTACCCCGGGCTCTTCACAATCTGGAGACGCTCTCGACGAAATATTTCCATGTCTCCCCGCTGATCGCGGGGGAGGGCGAGGCGGCCTGGGGCATTGAGCTCGACGTTGCCGAACCCTCGTCAGTGGGTGCCGACCGGGTCGTCAATGCCATTGCCGCCCACGCCCGCGCGGCAGGCGACCTTATCGTCATAGATTTCGGAACCGCCACCACGTTCGACCTGGTTGATTACCAGGGAACCTACAAGGGAGGCATCATAGCGCCGGGGATCAATCTGTCGCTTGATGCATTGGTCAGTGCGGCTGCCAAGTTGCCGCGCATCGCCATCGAAGCGCCGGAAACTTCGTCGGTAATAGGCCGGACGACCGAGGAGCAGATGCACATTGGTGTCTTCTGGGGATATGTGGCGATGATGGAGGGGCTTGTCGGGCGGTTGCGCGCGCAGATCGGACGTCCCGCCAGGGTCGTGGCAACCGGTGGCCTTGCCGTCCTGTTCGATCGTCACACGGACCTGTTCGATATTATAGCGCCCGAACTGACCATCGAAGGTCTGACGATGATTTACGCACGGAGCCTGCGCGACTGATGACCCCCGGAGACGAATTGCTTTTCCTGGCCCTGGGCGGGTCGGGTGAAATCGGCATGAACGCGAATCTTTACGGGTGTCGCGGCAAGTGGGTGATGGTCGATCTCGGCGTAACTTTTGCCGATCAGCAGTACCCCGGTATTGAACTGGTGTTGCCGGATCTCTCGTTTATCGAGGAACGGCGTGAGGATCTGCTCGGTATCGTCCTGACCCACGGGCATGAGGATCATATCGGGGCCGTCCCCTATCTTGCCGCCGACCTTGGCGTTCCCCTGTACGCGACGCCGTTTACGGCCGGGCTCGTGGCAGGAAAGCTGGAGGAAGAAGGCCTGCTTGGGGATGTCGAGCTCAACGTGGTTGAAAATGGCGGCACGGTCGAGCTTGGCGATTTCTCGTTCCGCTATGTCCCGCTCGCGCATTCGATCGCGGAGGGCAACGGTCTGCTCATCGAAACGCCGTTCGGCCGAGTTTTCCACACCGGCGACTGGAAGCTCGACAGTGATCCGCTGATCGGGCAGCCGGCAAGCCCGGAAACGCTGCGGAAGATCGGGGATGACGGGGTGCTGGCACTGGTATGTGACAGCACCAACGTCTTCAACCCGCGTCAAAGCGGTTCCGAGGCCGAGGTGCGGGATGGCTTGATGCAAGTGGTGTCGGCGGCGTCCGGTCGCGTGGTTGTCACGACCTTCGCTTCCAACGTCGCCCGGCTCCAGACATTGGGACAGGTCGCAAAAGCAAGCGGCAGACAGCTATGCCTTGCCGGCCGCTCGCTGGACCGGATCGTCGCAGTCGCGAAGGCGAACGGCTATCTCCACGATCTTCCGCCGCTGATCGACTGGGACAGGGCAATGGAACTGCCGGGCCGCGAAGTAATGATCCTGGCAACCGGCGGTCAGGGTGAGGCGAGGGCCGCGCTGGCCCGCATGGCCGAGAGCAGTCATCCGATCAAGCTGCGCGAGGACGATCTGGTTATCTTTTCCTCCAAGGAAATTCCCGGCAACGAGATCGCCATCGGCCGCGTGCAGAATGCCTTTGCCGCCCGGAACATCCGCATGGTCACGGAAAAACAGGCCCACATCCATGTTTCGGGTCATCCAGGACGCCCCGAGTTGCTGGCCATGTATGAGTGGCTGCGGCCTCGCGTGCTTGTGCCGGTTCATGGCGAGGTGCGGCACATGGTCGAGCAGGCGCGTCTTGGCCGCGCGCACGGCATCGAACAAGCGGTGGTCCAGAAGAACGGAGATATGGTCAGGCTCGCCCCCGGACCTGCGCAGGTCATTGGATTTGAGCATGTCGGACGCCTCGTGCTGGACGGCGAAGTCATACTCCCGGCCGACGGTGCATCCGTCAACGAGCGCCGCCGATTGGCGTTCAACGGCCATGTCAGCGTCGCCGTATCGCGCGATAAAACCGGTCGGCTGGCCGGGTCTCCGCAGATCAGGTTGCAGGGCGTGCCGCTGGAGGAGGATCGCGAAGCATTCCTCGCCGAAGCACGCGAGGAAGCAGCAAAAGCGGTGACAGCCGCCGGTGGGATGGACGAGGAGGCGTTGCGGGAACGGGTGAGGCTTGTCGTCCGTCGTGCCGCCACGCGGTGGACAGGGAAAAAGCCGATCGTCGACGTGCTGATCATCGACATTTGAGGCGCCGACCGGTACGGCGACGCCATGAATAGCTTTGCGATCGTCGCTATCTACTTTCTGTTCTGGGTGATGAGCGCCTTCATCGTGCTGCCCATCGGTATCCGCACACCGGACGAGACTGGTGAGGCGCTCATCCCGGGGCAAGCGGAAAGCGCGCCCAGCAACTACCGGCCGCTGCGTGTGGTTCTCGCGGCCACGGCGCTGTCGTCGGTGCTTTTCGGTCTGTTCTACGCCAATTATGTGAATGGCTGGGTTTCGGCTGAGGACCTCAACATCCTCACGCATCGATGATCAGGACGGACGCGGGCTTTCCGTTCAGCCGTCCTTGAGGCGATCGATTGCCTGGGCAAGTGCCACGTAAAGCTTTCCGATATCCGATGAGAGCAAGGTGACGGCCATAGACGTGCCGTCCCGCGTCACCAGAACATTGCGCAGCATCGCTTCGAAATCGTGGATGTACCGGTTCACACCGTCGCGGAAGTTTTCGTTCTCACGATAGAGATCGAGGACAGACCGCGCGTCCTCATGACTGATCAGGCGCACCGCGCGGCGGGAGAAAACGCCCCGATCCCCTTCAAGATACGCGGCCCAGGAAGCGTCGCCGACATCCGTGCCCAGGATTTGGGCCACGTCGATAGCGGCGCTGTTGAGCGATTCGATAAGCATCGAAGATCGCCGCGAGAAATTGTCCTGCTCTCGACGTTGGGCGGCCTCATCGGCTTCCGAAAAACGCTGCTCGATCGACGAAGTGGTGTCGGCAATGGTGATCAACTGCCGCATCAGCCGTTCCGACGCGGCATGGGCCGCCTTGACGGCCCGGTCCGCCACCACGCCGAGCTCTTCCATTCGGCCCTGGAACTGTTCGCCAACGCGCTCTGACAAAACCCGCTCGCTGGCGTCTCCCATTTCCTCCGTCGCGTCGGCGATTGCGCGCGCGAGTGCCTGCCGTGCCTTTTCGCCTGCCTGTTCCGCAGCATCCTTGACGCGAAGCAACGTCGCAACGAGTTGTGGTCCGGCGCTATCGGAAAGCCGCCGCGCATCGTTGTCCGCGCCTTCCAATGCGAGCTGCAGTTCCCTGATCTGCTCATGGCACGCCGCGAGCGATGCCTCGCCGCTGTCGAGCCATGCCTTCAGCTTCCGCCCCTGGCCGCTGAGCAGCTCCTCGGATTCACGCACCTGCCCCAGAATGGTGGCTGAGACTGTTTCCAATCGACCGATTTCGGGCATGATCACGCCTAGCAGGCGATGCGTGATGTCGATCTTGTCGTTGAGGCGCGCAAGTGCGGCAGGATGCCCTTCGTCCAGTTCCCTGACACTTGCATCGAGCGCGACGAGGAGCGATTCAGTCCGCGCTATGATGGTTTCGGCGGCGCGGCTTCCTGATTGCAGAGCCTCGTCCAGCTGCACGGTTCGTTGCGACAGCCCGTCGATCGCATTTGTCATCCGCTCCGAACCCGAGACGGTCGCGGTCTGAAGTTCCCCGAATTCTTGGTTCAGCCGCTCGATGCGGCCGGACAAACTCTCTCCTGCATCCGCGATCGCGGTGGTCCTGTCCTGCACGAACCGGTCGAGTTCACGCAGCGCACCCTCTATTCGCGTAATCCCGTTTTCGTAGCCGGTCACCGTCTCGCCGCCGATGTCGTCTAATGCGGAGCGTGACCGCTCGATCAATGTGCTGAGCTGCAACGTGCGCGCGTCCAGCGCTGTGCCTGCTTCGGCAATGGCGTTGCGTACCTGTTCGACGGCCGCATCGACCCGGTTCGTCCCCAGATCGGCCATGCCGCT
>DASULD010000008.1:0-51447 GCA_036278355.1 Sphingobium sp. | reverse complement strand
CCAAACCTGACCACGCCGGACACACCGCTTCCTGCAAGCGATAACGAAGTCGCGTTCGCCGCCGACGCCCTTTCCTACGACAGCAGCAGCGACATCGTCACCGCGAGCGGCAACGTCCAGATGCTGCGCCAAGGATACCGGCTGCGTGCGGATTCGGTGACATGGAACCGCGGGAGCGGCGAGGTCACGGCCACCGGTAACGTCTCGGTCGCCGACGCCGACGGCAACATCGCCTATGGCGAACGCATCGAGGTGACGGACACGCTGAAGGACGGCGTCGTCGAGAACCTGTTGCTGGTGATGGCAGAGGGCGGCCGCCTTGCGGCGCGCGCCGGAAAGCGGGAGAACGGCGTCTATTTTCTGAACCGCGCGGCCTATTCCCCCTGCCCTGTCGAGGACAGCAAAGGGTGCCCCAAGGAGCCTAGCTGGCAGATCAAGGCCGTGCGGGTGCGCTTCGATCCGGCGCGACAGCGGATCAGCTATCGCGGCGCGCGCCTCGAAATGTTCGGGATACCCGTGCTGGCCCTCCCCTCCTTCTCCCATGTGGTGGGCGATCGCGGGGGGGCCGGTTTTCTGGTGCCGGACGCCAGCCTGAACGGCGTGAACGGCCTCGAGGTCACGCTTCCTTATTACCTGCGGCTGGCGCCTAACCGCGAGATCACGATAACGCCCCATATCTTTACCGGCGAGATACCGATGATCGAGGCGGATTATCGCGCACTGATCAGCCGTGGAGCCTACCGCCTGAAAGCGTATGCGACGTCGAGCCCCCGCAGCAGCAGCAACATCGCCGGGTCGCCCGAGAACCGGGAATTACGGGGCTATATCGAGGGCAGCGGAGCCTATCGCTTCGGCCCTGACTGGAAAGTATCCGGATCCATCCGCCGCGCGACCGACCGAACCTTCCTGCGGCGGTATGACATCACCCGCGACGACAGGTTGCGCTCGACGCTGGAACTCCAGCACATCGACGCCAATAGCTATCTTTCCATCTCAGGCTGGTCGTTCCAAACCCTTCGGCTGGGCGATCGCCAGGGTCAGATGCCGATCGCGCTTCCGGCGATAGATTATCGCCTGCGGCCGCAGGGACCGGTGCTGGGGGGAAGGCTGGAACTTCAGGCCAACAGCCTTGCCATTACCCGCACCCAGGGACAGGATACGCAACGGGCCTTCGCCTCCGCGCAATGGCAGCTTCGGCGCCTGACCGGCCTGGGACAGGAAGTTACCTTCACGGCCTACGCACGGGGGGACGTTTATCACAGCAGCGACAATGCGCTGAACGACATTCCCCTTTACGCGGGGGACAAGGGCTGGCGGGGACGTGCCATCGGCGCGCTGGCCGCCGACGGCCGCTGGCCGTTCATCGGATCGTTCCTGGGCGGGATTCAGCGTATCACGCCCAGGGTACAGATCGTCGCTGCCCCCAGACTTGCCAACCTTCGCCTGCCGAACGAGGATTCCCGCACGGTTGATCTTGAGGACAGTAACCTGTTCGCGCTCAATCGCTTTCCGGGATATGACCGTTTCGAGGATTCGAGCCGCGTGACGATGGGCCTCGAATATGCGCTCACGCTCAAGGATTTCACGCTCGAAAGCGTGGTCGGCCAGAGCTATCGCTTGAGCCGGCGGCCCAACCTGCTCCCCGACGGAACGGGGCTTTCCGAACGCGTGTCGGACGTCGTGGGCCGTACCACTGTCCGGTACAGGGACTTTGTCAGCGTGACCCACCGCTTCCGGCTCGACAAGGACAATCTGGCGGTGCGGCGAACCGAAATCGACGCGACGATAGGATCGCGCAAAACCTACGCGATCGTCCGCTATCTACGGCTCGACCGCGATGTCACGCAGCAGATCGAGGACCTGTCCGATCGCGAGGAAATCCGGGTTGGAGCACGCGTCGCCTTCGCCCGATACTGGTCCGTCTTTGGTTCCACCGTGATCGACCTGACCGGCAAGCGGGAAGACTCGCTGACCCTATCCGACGGCTTTGAGCCGGTACGCCACAGACTCGGCGTCGCTTATCGGGACGAGTGCCTGGAGATCGGGCTGACCTGGCGGCGCGATTATCAATCCACTGGCGACGCGCGACACGGCAACACAATTCAGCTTCGGCTGGCCTTTCGCAATCTGGGTATATAAGAACGCGTGCGGGCGGGCAGATACTACTCAGCCACCGTTCAGCGCGCCGGCGGTAGAAGCCGGATGACTCAAAGCGTATTTCGGAGAGTGGTTTCCTCAATGGTGATGCGGAAAATCGGCGCTTCAAAGCGCAAAAATGGCATTATTCCGGCGGCTTGCGTCGTGGTATTGATGTTAGGCACAAGCGCGGCCTCGCAGGTGGAGCGGGATGCGCCGTCCGATTCGCTCGATCTGCCCACCGACATGACGATCTTCGAAGATCGCGATCCGCATCTTCACAAGCCTACCGCCGTGGTCAATGGGCAGATCATCACCCAGACCGATGTCGAGCAACGGCTTGCCCTGATCGTGCTGGCGAACGGCGGCAAAATTCCGGAGGAGGAACTGGCCCGCCTCAGGCTGCAAGTGTTGCGCAACCTTATCGACGAGACGCTTCAGATACAGGAGGCCGCCGCCTCCGATATCAAGGTCAACAGCCAGGAAATGGACCAGAACTTCGCGCGCGTGGCCGCCAACTTCCGTCAGACGCCGGAGCAGTTCACACAGTATCTTCGATCGAAAAACAGCTCCGCCGCCAGCATCAGGCGCCAGATCGAGGCCGAAACCGTCTGGAGCCGCCTGCTGCGTCAGAAGGTGCAACCGTTCATCAATGTGAGCGAGGAAGAGGTAAAATCCGTCGTCGACCGGATGAACGCCCTCAAGGGTTCGGAAGAATATCGCGTCGGCGAAATTTATCTTTCCGCCACGCCCGAAAATTCGCAGCAGATTTTCGAGAATGGCCGCAACATCATTGAGCAGATCCGCGCGGGCGGATCGTTCCAGGCCTATGCCCGCCAGTTTTCGGAAGCTTCGACGGCTGCGGTCGGCGGAGACCTCGGCTGGGTCCGTGCGGGACAATTGCCCGAGGCCCTCGGGCAAGCTGTGCAGGAAGTCCAGGTGGGCCAGATTTCCGGTCCCATTGCCGTACCCGGCGGGTATTCGGTCCTGTATCTGATGGACAAGCGCAAGGTTCTGACCGCCGATCCACGTGACGCAATACTCAGCCTGAAGCAGATTTCGATCAGCTTTCCCAAGGGCACGAACCAGCAGCAGGCAAGCGCCACGGTCAAGCGATTCGCGGAGACCATGAAGTCGCTTCAGGGCTGTGGCAGCGTCGCTGAAATCGGGCAGACGCTGGGTGCGGAAATTGTCGATAATGACAATGTCCGCGTACGCGATCTTCCCGCGCCCCTGCAGCCGATGATGCTGGACCTGCAAGTCGGACAGGCGACGCCGCCGTTCGGATCGATGGAGGCCGGGGTCCGTTCGCTGGTGCTGTGCGGCCGCGACGAGGCGCAGGACGCCGGAGCGCCGAGTTTCGATGAGGTAATGAGCCGGATCGAGGATGAACGTGTGAACCGGCGGTCACGGATATACCTGCGCGATTTGCGACGGGACGCCATCATCGAGTATAAATGATGCGATGAACATCCCCCGCCCTTCAGGCCCGATCGCACCCTTTGCCGTAGCGATGGGCGATCCCGCCGGTATCGGTCCGGAGGTGATCGCCAAGGCATGGGCAGTACGCAAGGCGCAGGGGCTTTCCCCGTTTTTCGCGATCGGGGAACACCGCGCACTGGCTGCGGTATGGTCCGGGCCAGTGGAACTGATCACAAGTCCGGATGAGGCCGTGGGGGTGTTTGAAAGGGCCCTGCCCTGCCTGCAGCTCGACACCGTGGGCGAGGTTGTACCCGGCCGTCCGAGCATCGAGGGCGCGCACTGCGCTCTCCATGCGCTGGAAATCGGGATCGGTCTTGCCAAGTCCGGCGCGGCGGCAGGACTTGTCACCGGACCCGTAGCGAAGAGTCAGCTCTACGCCATCGGCTTTACCCATCCGGGCCAGACGGAGTTCATCGCAGAGCGCTGCGGCGTCGCGCGGGACAATGCGGTGATGATGCTCGCGGGGCCATCGCTGCGCGTGGTACCGGTCACCATTCACATCCCGCTGCGCGAGGTGCCAGAGGCACTGTCTGTCGAACTCATCCGTACCCGCGCCTTCGTGACCCACAAGGGGCTCATGCGCAATTTCGGTATCGAGCGCCCGCGTATAGCGGTCGCGGGCCTCAATCCGCATGCCGGGGAACAAGGCAATCTAGGCCGCGAGGAAACCGAGATCATCGCCCCCGCGGTTGAATCGCTGCGGGCCGACGGGCTGGACATAACCGGCCCGCATTCGCCGGACGGCATGTTCCATGCCCCTGAGCGCGCGGTCTATGACGCGGCGCTGTGCATGTATCACGATCAGGCGCTGATCCCGATCAAGACGCTGCATTTCGATGACGGCGTGAACATGACGCTGGGCCTTCCCATCGTTCGCGCGTCACCCGACCATGGCACCGCGTTCGGTATAGCAGGTCACAATGTGGCCAGTCCCGGGGCGATGATCGCGGCGATCCGCATGGCCGAAAAGGCTGCACGCTTCCGCAGTCAGACGCCGGAGCCCGCGCTTGGATGATCCAATGGTTCGCGGCGCCGCTGCCGCGCCGGAACTGCCGCCTCTTCGGGAGGTGATAGCGCGCCACGGCCTTGCCGCGAGCAAGGCGCTTGGCCAGAATTTCCTGCTGGACGAGCAGTTGCTTGCACGCATCGCCGCAATTCCAGGCGACATAAGAGGCGCATCCGTGTTCGAAGTCGGTCCCGGACCCGGCGGCCTTACCCGTGCAGCCCTGAGAGCGGGAGCGCGCGTCGTCGCCGTCGAGCGGGACCGGCGATGCATCCCGGCGCTGGAAGAACTGTCAGACAGGTTTCCGGAACAGCTTACGATCGTCGAGGGCGACGCGATGGCGGTGGACGCCCGCGCGCTGGCAGGCGAAGGCGCGCACATCGTCGCCAACCTTCCTTATAATGTCGGCACCGCGCTTTTGATCGGCTGGCTTTCGGCAGAATGGATGCCGTGGTGGCGGTCGCTGACGCTGATGTTTCAGCAGGAGGTCGCGGAACGCATTGTCGCGCCGCCCGGCTCAGCCCATTACGGCCGCCTTGCCGTGCTGGCGCAGTGGCGGTCCATCCCCCGTATCGCGATGAAGGTGCACCGCAGCGCTTTCACGCCGCCGCCCAAAATAATGTCGGCGGTCGTGCATATCGTTCCCGCGCAGGAGCCGGAGGGCGTGCGCCTTGCTGTACTGGAACGGGTGACCGCCGCCGCGTTCGGCCAGCGCCGGAAGATGCTGCGTCAAAGCCTCAGGAGCGTGCCGGGCGCCCTCGATACGCTGGAGCGACTCGGCATCGATCCGCAACGCCGGGCCGAGACGCTGAGCGTCCCCGAATATGTCGCGATTGCGCGGATATTGAGCGAAGAAGGTTAGGGCTGTCCGGCAAGCGCCTTAGGGGGCGTAACATCCTTTGCCGTAACGGCTGCCTGCGCGGGCGCACCACGAGCGATCAGCGCGTCGAGTTCCGCCGTCTGCGGGCAGGCGCCCCGGCACAGGGTCTTCATACGCGCCAGATTTTCCTTGGCGGTGACGATCGCGCCCCGCTCCACCAGAGCGCGCACTGTACCGCCGAGAGCCGCCATGTCGGTCGGCTCAATCGTCAGCGCCCCGTTGTAATACCGCAGAGCCTTGCCTTGAAGCCCCTGCGCCCGTGCCACATCGCCGAGGGCAACAAATACGGCGCGATTACGCGGATCGAGCGCCAGCGCGCTTTCATAGGCGTCGTTTGCGCCGGCGAGATCCCCTGCGGCACGGGCGGCGTCTCCGCGCGCCTGCCACTCCAGGGAACGCGGATTGATCTCTCTGTCGGGACGCTGGCTGATCCCCACGCTCGACGCCGTTGCGAATATCGCCGCCAGGGCAAGGGTAGCTGGAGTAAAGCGCATTATGATCTCCGCAATGTTCCGCGCGTCGCGGCCGCCCCTTCCAGTCCCAGTCGCGGACCTGTCTTCCGTCATGATTTCTGCAGCGCGGCGATGAAGAACCCATCCGTGCCATCATGCGCAGGCGTAAGCAAGAGACCTTCGCCATATTTGCGGCCCAGCGAAATGCCTGGGTCGGCGGCTGCCCAGCCTGATCGTCCGTTCAGGAAACGGCGCACCTGATCCTGCCCCTCAACGTCGGTCAGCGCGCACACGGCATAGACGAGCCGTCCGCCCGGCTTCACGAGCGCTGCCGCGAAGTCGAGAATGCGGGCCTGTTCAAGGACCAGCCGGGCAAGACGAGCCTCCGTGAGCCGCCAGCGGGCCTCCGGGTTGCGGCGCCAGGTGCCGCTGCCCGAGCAGGGAGCATCCACGAGCACGACATCGGCCGACGCCGCGAACGGAGCCAATGCCTGCGCCTCGCGCCGGGCGTCGAGCAGCAGCGGCTCCACATTCTCCGCACCCGCCCGGCTTGCGCGCTCCGGCAGGCGTGACAGGCGTTCGCGATTGACGTCCGCGGCAAGGAGCCGGCCTTTCCCCATCATGGCCGCGGCCAACCCCAGCGTCTTGCCGCCCGCGCCCGCGCACAGATCGACGACCGTCATGCCCGGCTTGGCCGCGCAGGCCATGACGATCGCCTGACTGCCCGCGTCCTGTATCTCGATCAGCCCGCTGCGATAAACATCGGACTGCTCGACCGGCGTACCCTCCGCGACGCGCAATGCGTCGGCGATACCGGGAACCGGTTGCGCGTCCGGAAAGGCCGCACGGACATCGTTCGCCGGCTTCAGCCGGTTGATGCGGAGATCGAGTGGCGCGCGTTCCAGCAAGGCACGCTGCTCGCCTTCGTCACGCAGAGGCTCGGCAAGATGCGGCAACAGCCAGCCGGGTACGAGGCCTGTGCGGGCCACCGGCTCGCCCGGTTCCACGGGCGCAGGGCCATGGGTGCTGCCGTCGAACAGTTCAAGAATGCCGGACCTTTCGCGGGCAAGCGCGAGCATTGCCGCACGCCCGCTCTCCGGCCGCTCGGCGCAAAGCCGGATGGCTGCGTAAACCAGCTCCCGGACCGCCCGCCGATCCTTCGATCCGGCATAGCGCCGGTCCCGGAAATAGCGCGCGATGAGCGTGTCGGCTGCCGCCCCGCCCTCACATGCCGCCGCCGCAGTGGCATCGAGGAGATCGATGGCGGCCTGAAGGCGGGCGGACGGGGTCATGCCTCATGCGCCCCTTGCGCCTGAGGCGAACGGAATTTCATACGGGATCGTGAGCAATCATCGCGTCGGATAGTTTGGCGCTTCCCGCGTGATGGTGACGTCATGCACATGGCTTTCCGAAAGGCCCGCATTCGTTATCCGCACGAAGCGCGCGCGTTCGCGCAGCTCCCCGAGCGTGCGGCTTCCAGTATAGCCCATCGCCGCCTTCACGCCGCCCACAAGCTGATGAATCACCTCACGCGCGGCGCCCTTGAACGGCACCTGCCCCTCGATACCTTCCGGAACCAGTTTCATCTGGTCCTTGATGTCTTGCTGAAAATAGCGGTCGGCAGAACCCCGCGCCATCGCACCGACGCTGCCCATCCCGCGATAGCTCTTATAGGCCCGACCCTGATAGAGGAAGGTTTCCCCCGGCGCTTCCTCCGTCCCGGCAAGCAGCGAACCGATCATCACGCAACCCGCGCCCGCGGCCAGTGCCTTGGCGACATCGCCGCTGGTTCTAAGTCCCCCGTCGGCGATGACGGGTACGCCCGATTTGGCTGCCTCTTCCGCCGCGTTCATGATGGCGGTGAGCTGGGGCACGCCCACCCCCGCGACCACGCGGGTGGTACAGATCGAACCGGGGCCAATGCCGACCTTCACGCAATCCGCGCCCGCGTCGATCAGGGCGCGCGCCGCCTCTGCCGTCGCAACATTGCCAGCAACGACCTGCACATGATTGGACAGCTTCTTGACTGCGCTCACTGCGGCGGAAACCATCTTGCTGTGTCCGTGGGCGGTATCGATCACGATCAGATCGCATTCGGCATCGATGAGCGCCTCGGTCCGCTCCAGCCCCTTGTCGCCCACAGTCGTCGCCGCCGCGACACGCAGCCGACCGGCGGCATCCTTGGTGGCCATCGGATAGGTCACCGCCTTCTCGATATCCTTCACCGTGATAAGGCCGATGCAACGATAGGCATCGTCCACCACCAGCAGTTTTTCAATCCGCCGCTGATGCAGCAGGCGCATGGCCTCTTCCTGACTGACGCCCGGCTTTACCGTAGCCAGGTTGTCGCGGGTCATCAGTTCCGCCACGCGCTGCTCAGGGTTTTCCGCAAAACGGACGTCGCGGTGGGTGAGGATGCCGGCAAGCTTTCCGCTCGCCTCGACCACCGGTATGCCACTGATCCGGTGATAGGCCATCAATTCCTGCGCGGTGGCAAGCGTCGCGTCGGGCGTGACAGTGATCGGGTTGACGACCATGCCGCTCTCAAAGCGCTTCACCGCGCGCACGGCCGCGGCTTGCTCCTCTACGGTAAGATTGCGGTGGAGCACCCCGATGCCGCCAAGCTGCGCCATGACGATCGCCATGTCCGCTTCGGTCACCGTATCCATCGCGGAGGACAGAATGGGAATATTGAGGCGGATCGTTTTCGTGACGTGCGTGCTGGTATCGGCCTGGCTCGGCAGCACGTCCGATTCCGCCGGCTGAAGCAGCACGTCGTCGAACGTAAGGCCGAGGGGAATGTCCATAATAGAGCCACTTTCTGTCTGGCAGGGCGGAATCGTGGCCGCCCATGTAACCATTTACGCCCCAACCGGCTAGAGCACCGTGGAATTTTGTTGTGTCGGCCCCTCCCGCGAAAATGAACCGGCGCAGGGCCACCCGCGTTCACCTGTCACCCGGGCACGCGCCGGCGTGTCGTTCAGCGGAGAAAAGACATGAAACGCTACGCCTATGGCTGGATCACGGCACTGTTCTTCCTGGTGGCCATTGCGGGCCACTGGGTGTTGGCCTGGTATGCATATGCCGACGATGCGCAGCAGCATGGCCAAACACCGGTAATGACGACCTATCTGATCGAGGTCGGTCGCGATACGCTGGAAAACTGGCAGTCGGAGTTCCTGCAACTGATCTGGCAGGTCGTGGGCCTCGCCTATTTCCTTTATGTCGGCTCCCCATCCTCCAAGGAAAATGACGATCGGATTGAAGCAAAAGTCGATGAGCTTCTGCGCGCACAATATGGTGACCGTGCCGAAGCCCTGATCGCGACGCTGGATGAGCGCCATCTTCGGACCGGCGGACACGCCATGCCCCATTCGCATGGCCATCCCCCGGCGTCGAGCACCCTGTGACCGTCGAATCCCGGGGCCGATTGCGATGGACGGATGGAACCGCGCAGCAACGGCAGCGGTTAGAGCAAAGCGCGAGGGGCGGCATGGAGGACCATAATGGCCAAGGCTGAACATACCGATGCGATCGCCCTGCTCAAAGAGCAGCATCGCAAGGTCGAGGAGCTGTTCGATCAGTTCTGCAACACGACGAACACAGGCCGCAAGGCAAAGCTTGCGAAGGAAATTTGCATCGAGCTCAAGATCCACACGATGGTCGAGGAGGAAATCTTCTATCCCGCGTTTCAGGGAAAGATCGAAGACATGACGCTAGATGAGGCCCTGGTCGAACATGACGCCGCCAAACTGCTCGTCAACGATATCGATGCAGGCTCACCAGAGGACGAATATTTCGACGCCAAGGTCTCCGTCCTCAGCGAGGAGATCAAGCATCACGTCCGGGAGGAAGAAAAGCGGGGGGATGGAATGTTCGCCCAATGCCGCAAGACCGACGTGGACCTGGCGGAGTTGCGCGACCGGATGCTGGAACGAACCCGGGAATTGCAAATGCTGGCGAAGTCCGAGGGCCTTCCGCCCGCCATGCCGAGCGCCATGAACCTGCTGATGGCCTGAACGGGGGCCCGGCGGCGGCCGGGCTACTCCCCCCCCACAGTCGCGGCGCGCTCCAGCAATGCGCGCGCCTGATCGACGTGCATGGTTTCGATCATCTGCCCCTCGTACCGTTCGGCTCCTCCGGTCGCGGCGGCTATCAGCGCCCGCGCCGCCTCAATCTCGTCCGCGCCCGGTCCGAAAACGGCGTTGGCGGCCGCGATCTGGCCCGGGTGGATCAACGTCTTGCCGTCAAACCCCAGCGAGCGGCCCTCCCGGCATTCCCTCCCGAACCCTTCGGGATCATCAAGCCTGTTGTAGACGCCGTCAAATACCGCCTTTCCGGACAGGCGAGCGGCGAGAACGACCGACTGCATTGCCAACGTCAGGCCGGAGCGGTCCGCGTCACGCGGGATGCGCAGATCACGCCGCAGGTCGTTATTTCCCATGAACAGCCCCACAACGCCGTCCACGGCGGCGATCTCCCGCGCATTGACGACGCCAAGGGGGCTTTCGATCATCGCGATGACTGGCCTTGCCGTCTGCCGGTGCAGTTGCGCGGCGTCCTCGGGCCGCTCGACCTTCGGCAGGACGATCATGGCGGCCTCGACCCCGGACAGGGCGGCGACATCGGCCGAATGATGCGGGCTGTCGGCAGCGTTGACCCTGACCGCCCCGATCCTTTCGCCAAAGCCCGTTTCAAACGCGGGCTTGAGCGCCGCCCGCGCTTCATCCTTCCGGTCATCGGGCACGGCATCCTCAAGGTCGAGGATCACCATGTCACAGGGCAGACCGCGCGCCTTCTCGATCGCGCGGGCATTGGACGCCGGAAGGAACAGCAGCGAACGGGCGTGGCGCAGCAGCATCGGCGGCCTTTCGTAGGTCAAGTGAATCTCCTTCCCCACTGTCCGATTTCACGCCATAGTGAAAGGGATTTTCCGGGAGTGGGTGGGGAGAAGCCGCATGGGTCCGAGCGTCGCATTTCTTCTGGTGATACTGGTGCTGGTCTATCTCGCCGCCAGCATCAAGATTGTCCGACAGGGTTTTCAGTACACGATAGAAAGGTTCGGGCGCTTCACCGAGGTGGCCCGACCCGGCCTGAACTTTTACCCGGCGTTCTTCTATGCGGTCGGCCGCAAGATCAACATGATGGAGCAGGTCGTCGATATTCCCGGCCAGGAGATCATCACCAAGGACAACGCGATGGTCGCAGTCGACGGCGTGGTGTTCTTCCAGGTTCTGGATGCGGCGAAAGCAGCCTATGAGGTTTCGGACCTCTATCTGGCGATCATGCAGCTTTCGACCACAAACCTGCGTACGGTAATGGGATCGATGGATCTGGACGAGACGCTTTCCAAGCGTGACGAGATCAACGCACGCCTGCTTTCGGTCGTCGATCACGCCACCAATGCGTGGGGGATCAAGATCACCCGCGTCGAGTTGAAGGACATCCGCCCGCCCGCGGACATCGTCAACGCCATGGGCCGCCAGATGAAGGCGGAGCGCGAAAAGCGCGCCAACATCCTGGACGCGGAAGGCGCCCGCGCGGCCGAGATCCTGCGTGCCGAGGGCGAGAAGCAGGGGCAGATACTGCAGGCCGAAGGCCGCCGCGAAGCCGCCTTCCGTGACGCCGAAGCGCGCGAGCGCGAAGCGGAGGCCGAAGCGAAGGCCACGCAGATGGTTTCCGAGGCAATCGCGTCCGGCAACGCCCAGGCGATCAACTATTTCGTCGCGCAGAAATATGTCGAGGCGATAAGCCAGTTCGCGACATCCCCGAACGCCAAGACCATCCTGTTCCCTGTCGAGGCGACCCAGTTGATCGGTACGCTGGGGGGCATCGGCGAGTTGGCCAAGGAGGCGCTATCAGGCGGAGGGGGCGGCAGCAGCGCAGGGCCAGCGCCCACTGTACCGCCGACGCGGCGCGGCCCGTTCGAGGCGCAGTGACATGATCGCCCAACTGGCCGACAATCCCTGGTGGTGGCTGGCGCTCGCCGTTGTCCTGGCCATTGCCGAGATCGTAACGCCCGGCGTGTTCCTGATCTTCGTTGCCGCTGCAGCCGCCATCACCGGCGCCATCGCGATGCTGCTGCCGGTTCCGATAGCGTTGCAGTTCCTGGCGTTTGCCGCGCTTTGCCTGCTGAGCGTTGCTGTAGGGCGCCGCTGGTACGCGGGCAGCGAGCGTCCGTCGCAGGACCCACTGCTCAACGACAGGGTCGCGCGGATGATCGGAGAGACAGGAACACTTGCCGAGCCGATGCGCAACGGCCGGGGACGTGCCCGGATCGGTGACAGCGTGTGGGACTGCTCCGGCCCCGATCTCGACGCCGGGGTCGCAGTGCGCATCGTGGGAGCGCGCGGGTCCGTGCTGGAGGTAGAACCGGTCTGAACGAAAATGGCGCGGCGGGCTTGTGAGCCCCCCGCGCCATTGCAGGATAATCCTGGATCGTCTTCAGGCCGTTCTATTCCGCGGCGAGTGCAACTCCGGGCGCCGCGTCGAGAACCGACGCATCCACATGCTCAGCGAACTGGGCGAAGTTGTCGACAAACTGCTGCACCAGCCGGCTCGCGGTGTCGTCATAGGCGGCTTTGTCGGTCCAGGTCTCGCGCGGGTCGAGGATGCGGCTTTCGACACCCGGCACGCTCACCGGCACTTCAAACCCGAAATTGGGATCGATGCGGAACTCGACGGCGTTGAGGCTGCCGTCAAGTGCGGCGTTGAGCAGCGCGCGGGTGACCTTGATCGGCATACGGCTGCCAACGCCATATTTGCCGCCGGTCCAGCCGGTGTTCACCAGCCAGCAGGTAACCCCGCCCTTGTTCACCCGCTCCTTCAGCAGATTGCCGTACACCGCCGGATGGCGGGGCATGAACGGCGCGCCGAAACAGGTGGAGAATGTTGCCGAGGGTTCCGTCACTCCAATCTCGGTCCCCGCGACGCGCGCGGTGTAGCCCGAGAGGAAATGATACATCGCCTGATCAGGCGTCAAGCGAGCGATTGGCGGCAACACGCCATAAGCGTCCGCAGTAAGGAAAATGATGTTCTTCGGAACCGGCCCGAGATTCTTTTCCGAACAGTTCGGGATGAAGTCGATCGGATAGGAGCCGCGGCTGTTTTCCGCCAGGCTGGCGTCGTCCAGATCAATCTCCCGCGTGACAGGATCGATCACCACATTTTCGAGAACCGTGCCGAACCGCTTCGTCGTCGCGTAGATCTCGGGTTCCGCCTCGGCCGACAGCTTGATCATCTTCGCATAGCAGCCGCCCTCAAAGTTGAAGACCGCCGTGTCGGACCAGCCATGCTCATCGTCGCCGATGAGCGTGCGGCTCGCGTCAGCCGACAGGGTCGTCTTGCCCGTGCCCGAAAGGCCGAAGAACACCGCCGTATCGCCATCCGGACCGATATTCGCAGAGCAATGCATCGGCATCACGCCCTTGACCGGCAGCAGATAGTTAAGGATGCCGAACACGGATTTCTTCATTTCGCCCGCATAGGCGGTTCCGCCGATCAGGATCAGTTTCTCGCTGAGGTTGACCGCGATCACCGTCTCGCTGCGGCAGCCGTGACGCGCAGGGTCGGCGCGGAACGTCGGCAGGTCAATGATCGTGTACTCAGGCACGAAGCCCGCCAGTTCCTCTGCGGTCGGGCGCACGAGCAAGGTGCGAATGAACAGGTTGTGCCACGCATATTCGTTGACGATGCGCACGTTGACGCGATGTTCGGGTTGCGAACCGCCGAAGAGGTCGGCGACGTAGAGCGTGTCCTTCTGCCCAAGCGCGGCCAGGAAATCGGCCTTGAGCGCGGCGAAATGAGCGGGATCCATCGGAACGTTGGTCTTGCCCCACCAGACGGTCTCTTCCGTCTCGGCGTCTTTCACGATGAACTTGTCCGAGGCGGAACGGCCGGTGTGCTTGCCGGTCTCGACAACGAACGGGCCATCCTTGGCCAGCAAGCCTTCCCCGTTCCTGACTGCCGCTTCGACCAGCGGCCCGGTGCCGAGGTTCCAGTGAATCGTCGCCCCGGTTGAAATGCCCTGGTCCGTCAATGAAATCGAGGAATGCGCCTGCACGCGTGTCTCCCTGACATTATGGTTAAGCTTACGACACCGCTAGGGTGTCAGAATCCGCCATCCCGAGCCATTCGGCAACAGCACACGCAAAAGGGCGCGGCGCCGCCGTCACGCCGGGACCTGCAAATCCGCCGATAATCCTATGATGGCCCGAGGTCAAACTTTGTCGTGGTTAACTAGGGCAATTTTATGGGCGAGTTGCGGGCGGGCCACCATTGCGATAATCCGCGCGACGATGACGGAGAGTTCCGCCCCCACGGTCGCGCTGATCGATGACGACCGCAACATACTGACGTCCCTGTCGATTGCGTTACAGGGGGAGGGTTTTGTCACGCGCCTTTATTCCGACCCGGAAGCGGCGCTGAAGGCCCTATCCGACAATCCGGCCGACATCGCGGTGTGCGACATCAAGATGCCCCGTCTGGACGGCATCGAACTGCTGCGGCGCCTGCGTGAACGCAGTGCGATGCCCTTCATCTTCCTTACGTCCAAAACCGATGAGATCGACGAGGCCCTTGGCCTGGCAATGGGCGCCGACGACTATATCGCCAAGCCTTTCTCCCAGCGGCTCCTGATCGCGCGGATCAAGGCGATCCTGCGTCGTGCCGAGATGAACCGGTCGGCGGCCGGTGCACACCCGACAGAGGCACAGGCGCTTGTGCGTGGGCGGCTGGAAATGGACCCGGACCGGCATCTCGTCCGCTGGGACGGGAAGACCGTTACCCTAACGGTGACCGAATTCCTGATCCTGGAGGCGCTGGCCCACCGGCCCGGGGTGGTAAAGACACGAAACCAGCTGATGGACACGGCCTATCATGACGACGTTTACGTGGACGACCGGACCATCGACAGCCATATCAAGAGGCTGCGGCGAAAATTCCGTGAGGTCGACCCAGCTTTCAACGCTATAGATACCCTGTATGGCGCCGGATACCGATTTTCAGAAGAATAGACGGTTGCCGTCGCTCAGCTGGAATGCCCGTTTCAGCCTCACCTGGAGCATCCTGGCGGTGAATACCATCGCTCTGGCGTTGCTTGCCGGGGGAGTGTTCTACATCGACAGCTATCGCCGGCGTGTCATCGACGAGCGCCTGTATCAATCCGCGCGCCGCATGGAACTGGTGCGCGAGGCTATAGCCTATGTCCCGCGCGATCGACGGGACGAACTCATGCTTACGCTCGCGCGCAAGGGCGACGAGCGCATCCGCATCTATGGCGCCGACGGCAAGGTCGAATTCGACAGCGCGAGATCGGGTGGACCGAGTTATGAACTGGTCGATCCGGCGGAAGAACCGCTCAAGCGCCATATCGCCCGTTTCCTGGATGAGACGGTCGACGCAATCGTGCGCGCCCGACCCCTTCCGCCATTCGAGGAACCAAAACGTGACGTCGCCAATGCCTGGCAGGAGATCGCGATCGCATCGGCAAACGGGGAGCCTCATGCAAGCGCGCAACAGGCGCCCGATCGTACCCCTATGATTACGTCGGCTGTGCGCCTTCCGGATAGACGCGCGGTGCTGGCGATCACCAACGCGCGGGACATTACCAAGGAGGTGCGCGCCGAACGGTTGAGGCTGGCTGTCGTGCTGGCGGTGGCGACAGTCGCCACGGTATGGCTTTCGCTGTTTCTGGCGCGGACCATCGTGCTGCCGCTGCGGCGGCTGGCCCGGGCGGCCGCGCGTGTCAGACTGGGCCGTGCCAGGCAGGTGACGGTGCCGCGCCTGCCGGAGCGCCGGGATGAGATCGGCGCGCTCGCGCGTTCGATCTACGACATGACCGAGGCGCTGCGCCACCGGATCGATGCGACCGACAGTTTCGCCGCCGATGTAAGTCATGAGCTCAAGAATCCGATCGCGTCGCTGCGCTCGGCGCTCGACGGGCTGGCCACGGTCGAGGCGCCGGAATTGCGCAAGCAGCTCCTCGACATCGCATCTGACGATGTACGACGGCTCGACCGGCTCGTGACGGATATTGCCGAGGCTTCCCGCATCGATGCCCAGCTTTCCCGAACCCGCTTCGAGCCCGTTGACCTCGGATTTCTGATCGAGCAGATGATCGTGGCGCGAGAGGCTCGCGGATTGGAACGTAATGTTCGCCTTGCATTCGCCCGGCCGCGCAAGGACGTGGCGGTGGTGATGGGAGAAGAGGCGCGGTTGACGCTCGTCATCGACAATCTGCTCGACAACGCCGTCAGCTTTTCCCCCGATGGCGGGCTGGTGCAGGTAACGGCGACGGTTGCGGACGACGAGGTGCTCCTGAGCGTCGAAGACGAAGGTCCCGGCGTGCCGCCATCCGAGCGCGAAACTGTATTCCGCCGCTTCCACAGCGTCCGCCCTGAGGCCGAGGGCTTCGGCAAACACAGCGGCCTGGGCCTCGCCATCGCACGCAGCATCGTCGAAGGGCATCAGGGCCGGATCACCATCGCCGATCGCGATCATGCCCTGCCCGGTGCGCGCTTCGACGTGTATCTGCCGCTCGCCCATCTGGGCGACCCCGGCATAGGCTCTGAATGATGATGGAGGAGCCCACGGGACAAGGCGCCGAGGCCGATCCGGGTTTTGCCGGAGCCATTCACGGCACGACGGTCTTGCTGAACGGGCGCGCAGTGATGATCCGGGGGGGAAGCGGGAGCGGCAAATCCGATCTCGCGCTGCGCCTCATCGACCGGGGCGCACAACTGCTGAGCGATGATTATACGGACGTGGTGCTGCGGGATGGCGGCGTGGTCGCCTCCACTCCGCCCAATATTGCCGGGCTGATCGAGGTTCGCGGCATCGGTCTTGTTGCCATGCCACACGCGGCGGAGGCACCGCTGGCGTTGATTGTCGCACTGCTGCCCGAAGGCGAGGCGCCGCCGGAACGCTATCCCGCCGAACCGCGCGCCGTCCGGCTGTGCGGGCAGGACGTGCCCCTCCTGACGCTACGCCCGTTCGAGGCAAGCGCGCCTATCAAGGTGGAGCTGGCGCTCGACCGCCCGCCCCCGCAGTTCGGTTCGGAGACGTAAGATGCCTGAAGCGCGGGCCAAATCCATCCTGCTGGTTTCGGGCATGTCGGGCGCGGGCAAGTCCACGGTGCTTCGCACGCTGGAGGACCTGGGCTGGGAGGTCGTGGATAATCTTCCGCTGATGCTGCTCGACCGGCTGATGGCGGCACCGCCTTCCCATGACGACAAAAATCGCGACCGGCCGCTGGCGATCGGCATCGACACCCGCACCCGTGGATTTGATGCAGGCGCCCTCGTCCAGCGCATCAAGACGCTTCGCGAACGGGAGGGATGGGATATAGATACGCTCTATCTCGATTGCGCGGGCGCGGAACTGGAACGCCGCTATGCAGAGACCCGGCGGCGGCACCCTCTGGCGCAGGACCGCCCGGCAACCGACGGCATAGCCCGGGAGCGGGAACTGACCGAGCCACTGCGCCGATGGGCGACCCAGGTGATCGACACCACGGCGCTGTCGGTGAACGAGCTGCAGCAGGACATCCGCACGCGTTATGGCCGCGACCCCAACGAACAGACGGTGCTGACAGTCCTTTCGTTCGGCTTTTCGCGCGGGCTGCCGCGCAATGCCGACCTGGTGTTCGACATGCGGTTTTTGCGTAATCCGCACTGGGACGCCATCCTGCGTCCGCGAACCGGCCTGGACCCCGATGTCGCAGCCCATATCGCGGAAGATCCGGCCTATGAAAATGCCGTTTCCCAGATCGAGCATCTGCTTGAAACGCTCATCCCCCTCTACCAGAAACAAGGCAAATCCTATGTAACCATCGCGTTCGGCTGTACCGGGGGGAGACATCGGTCTGTCCACATCGCAGAACGCGTCGCCAGCTACTTGCGTCGCGCAGGATTTTCGCCCACGGTTCTGCACCGCAATATGGAATCGGCACCGCACAACGCTCTCGAAGACGAGAACGGCGCAGAAGAACGGGAAGCTCGGGGCGTAAATTAATAATGATAGGGTTGGTACTGGTCACACATGGACATCTGGCGGCGGAGTTTCGCGTCGCGATGGAGCATGTTGTGGGGCCACAGCAGGCAATCGAGACGATCTGCATCGGCCCGGATGACGACATGGAGACACGGCGAGCGGACATCGCCCGCGCGGTCGACCATGTGAACGACGGATCTGGCGTCATCCTGCTGACCGATCTGTTCGGTGGCACACCCTCGAACCTCGCGATTTCGCTGCTCAAGACAGGGGAGGTAGAGGTGATCGCCGGAGTCAACCTGCCGATGCTGATCCGGCTCGAAAGCGCGCGCAAGACGATGAAGATCGGCCATGCCGTCGCCGCCGCGCGCGAAGCGGGCCAGAAGTATATCAGCGTGGCGTCCGAATTGCTGGGCAGCCCCCGATGAGCGAGGTAAGCCGCGAGGTACGCATCCTGAACCGGCGCGGCCTGCACGCGCGGGCCAGCGCCAAGTTCGTGACGCTCGCAAGCACCCTGCCCGCGCAAATCACCGTGCGCAAGGACGGGACGAGCGTCACCGGCACCTCGATCATGGGCCTGATGATGCTGGGTGCGGCAATGGGCGATTCCATCGTGATCAGCGCAGCCGGGAATGAGCGCGACACCGCACTGGATCAGCTCGTTGCGCTGGTCGAGAACAAGTTCGGCGAAGACTAAGCGGTGTGGACGAATTCCGTATGGTCATGGCCTAGCGCCAGCTAAAAGGGGGGCTGCGGCGTGCGGCGGGAAATTACCGGTTATTCCAACCCGCTGGTAAAGCGTGTCCGTTCGCTGCGCGAGAAGAAGCACCGCAAGCGCGAAGGCCTGTTCCTGGCGGAGGGACTGCGCATCATGACCGAGGCCCGCGACGCGGGCGCCCTCCCCCATATGCTGTTCCACGCGACCGAAGCAGCGCCGCATCCCCTGGCGACGCGGCTAATGGAGGAAGTGGACGCGGCCAACGGCGAGGTCATCGCGACGAGCGCCGATATCCTGTCCAAAATCTCGGGCAAGGAAAACGCCCAGACTCTCGTAGGGGTTTATTCCGACCGGCTGACCCCCCTTGCGGGGTTGGACCGGTCCGCCGCAGATATCTGGATCGTGGCGCAGGCGCTGCGCGACCCGGGTAACCTCGGTACAATCCTGCGCACGGGCGATGCCATCGGCGCGGGCGGCCTCATCCTGATCGACGATTGCGTCGACCCCTTTTCGGTCGAGGCCGTGCGCGCCAGCATGGGCGCCCTGTTCACCCAGCATATCGTGCAATGCCGCTGGCCGGAATTTATCGGCTGGCTGCGCACAGGCGAAGGGGAGCTGATCGGTGCCAGCCTCAACACCGATCTCGATTATCAGGCGCCGGATTACCGGCGGCCAGCGTTCCTGTTGATCGGCAACGAGGCGCGAGGCCTGCCGTTCGAGTACGAGGCGGAATGCGACCTTCTGGTCAAGATCCCGATGATGGGAAAGGCCGACAGCCTGAACGCCGCGGTTGCCACCGCCGTCATGGCCTATGAAATCCGCAACCAGTTGAGGCACCGGACATGACAGCATCCTCAGCGCTTGCGGCGCGTTCAAACAACGAGAGCGGCATCGGCACAATGTGGCGCAACCGGCGCGTTTTGGGCGCCAGTCTGGTCGGCACGGCGGTCGAGTTCTACGATTTCTACATCTACGGCACAGCGGCATCGCTGGTCTTCGGCCCGCTCTTCTTTCCGGCATCCTCACCCACGGCGCAGTTGCTCGCCGCCTATGCCAGCTTCGCCGTCGCCTTTTTCGCCCGGCCACTAGGCGCGGCTGTATTCGGCCACTTCGGCGACCGGATAGGCCGCAAGTCGACCCTTGTGGCATCGCTGATGCTGATGGGCGGATCGACGCTCGCCATCGCATTCCTGCCGACCTATGCCGCCATCGGATTTTGGGCGCCGCTCCTGTTGTGCGTCATGCGTTTCGGCCAGGGTTTCGGACTGGGCGGCGAGTGGGCGGGCGCAGCACTGCTCGCGGTCGAGAACGCGCCGCCCGGCTGGCGCGCGCGATACGGCATGTTTCCGCAACTGGGCGCGCCGGTCGGATTCCTCATGGCGAACGGATTCTTCCTGCTGCTCGGCGAGATGCTGAGCGATACGGAGTTCACGCGCTGGGGCTGGCGCCTGCCCTTCCTCGCCAGCGCCGTGCTGGTTATCCTGGGGCTGTGGATCCGCCTTCGCATCACCGAAACGCCGGAATTCGCGACGGTGCTGGAGGAACGCGGAACGGCGCAGGTGCCGATGGTCGAGGCCGTGCGAGCCCATCCTCTGGAGCTGCTGTCCGGCACCTTCGCGGTCGTCGCTTGTTTCGCGATCTTCTACATCGCAACGATCTTCGCGCTGGGTTTCGGCACCGTGACGCTCGGTATCGATCGGAACCATTTCCTGGCATTGCAGCTGATCGCAAGCCTGTTCCTGGCCATCGGCATCATCCTTGCGGGGTGGTGGTCGGATCTACGCTCGCCGCGCCTGGTTCTGATCGCAGGATGCCTGCTGACCATGCCGATGGGCCTAGCGTTCGGTCCACTGATCGGTCTCGTGCAAAGCCTGCCGGTGGCGGCGGCGCTGGCCAGCGCCCTTTTCGCGATGGGATTTGTTTATGGCCCGCTGGGGGCATGGCTGCCGTCGCTGTTCCCCGTTAGGCTGCGCTATACCGCCGCGTCCCTCGCGTTCAACCTCGGCGGCATCATAGGCGGAGCACTGGCCCCGATCGTCGCCAGTGCGCTGGTCAGCCGTTTCGGCGTCGCAGCGGCCGGCCTTTATATGTCGTCAGCGGCGGCTATCAGCATCCTGGCCCTGTGGGCAAAAAATCGGCAGCATCATTGATAGCGCCCGGTCATCCGTTACATTTTGCGCGTGACCGGATCGCGAACGACCATGCGGGAGAGCCATGAACCCGACCGAGACCAGAAGCGAGCAGATCGCCACTCCCGACATTGCCGCACAACTGGATGATCTGGCGGACGTCGCCCGGCAGGCTGCCCACTGGCTGACCAACCATGTGGTGCAGATATTTGCGGCAGTCGCCGTGGGCGTCATTCTCTACCTTTGCATGGCCCTTCTCAGAAAGGTGTTGTGTCGGCCCGGCCGGCCGGCGGACAGCACGTCCTTCCTGGGGGTATTCCGCAGGACATTCGCGCGCACCACCCACATGTTCATGGCCATTTTGGCCGCATGGCTGGTTGCCGGTTACGCCCATACGCCGATGCCTGTGCTCAACACCGTGCGCTTCCTGTTCACGGTCGCGGCGGCCGTTCAGGGCGCGATCTGGGCGCGCGAGCTTGTCCTCGGTCTCATCGAGCGAAGAACCGGCGAGGAAGGATCGGGAGAAACCCTCTCCAACGCGATGGGGCTGATTCGCGTACTGGTGACGTTTGCGCTCTTTGCCGTGGCGGCGATCATGGTGCTCGACAATCTCGGCGTCAACGTCACCGGTCTTGTTGCTGGCCTCGGGATCGGGGGCATCGCGATCGGCCTCGCGGCACAGGGCATATTCTCCGATCTGTTTGCCGCGCTTTCGATCATCTTCGACCGCCCCTTCAGGCAGGGCGACACAATTCAGTATGACACCACGACCGCCACCGTCGAGCATATCGGCCTTAAAAGCACCCGCCTGCGGTCCATCGATGGCGAGGCCAAGGTCATCTCCAACGCCAACCTGCTGCAGAAGGAGATCACCAATTACCGCGACATCGAGATACGCCGCTACGCGATGCCCATCGCACTGGTGTATCAGACGCCCCTCGAAAAGCTGGAATGCGTACCGGAGGTATTGCGGCAGGTGATTGAGGGCGCGGGCGCCGAATTCGTGCGCGCGGGCTTTCTGGGTTTTGGCGCGAGCAGCCTCGACTTCGAGCTTTTCTTCCTGGTCCACGGCCATGACATCAACGATGCGGCCGCGCTCCGCCACAAGGTGGGCCTCGCCATCCTGAAGCGCTTTGGCGAGGAAGGCCTGGAGTTCGCCTACCCGACGCAGACGACCTTCACGGCGGCGCCGGACGGAACGATGATCTATCCTTTCGCCCGTCCCCAGGATGCGGCAAGATCGGCGGCAGAACGGGGTTCAGCCTAGCCCCAAAGCCCTCCTGGATGAAGCAAGCCATCGTGCAGCTCCAGTCCCCCGTCCCGATCCCGTGCCAGCAGTAACGCGCCGTCAAGGTCCACCCATCGGGCGCGCTGACCCAGCAGGAACGCGGGCGCGATGCCTAGCGAGGTGCCGAGCATGCATCCCAGCATCAGCCGTTTTCCCATAGCTTCCGCCGCATCAGCGAGCGCCATCGCCTCGGTAAGGCCGCCCGCCTTGTCGAGCTTGATGTTGATCACCGGAAAGCCATCGAGCAGGGGCAGATCCGCGCGATCCTGGCAGCTTTCGTCAGCGCAGAACGGGACCGGGGATGCGACGCCCTGGAGCAAGGATTCCCGCCCGCGCGCAACCGGCTGCTCGATCAGTTCCACACCAAGCGCCGTGAGCCGTGCGACCCCTTCCGGCAAATCGTCAAGGCTCCAGCTTTCGTTCGCATCGACGATCAAACGCGCATCGGGCGCGCCTTGCCGGACAGCGGCAATACGCTCGACATCGTTGTCGCCCCCAAGCTTGCATTTAAGCAGCGCAAAACCGCGCGAGACGGCCGCCCGGGCATCCTTTTCCATCCGGAGCGGCTCTGCCATGCTGATCGTGAAGGCCGTCGCAAGCGGACGTGGTTCGGGCAGGCCCGCAATGCTCCAGACCGGCGACCCTGCCCGCCTGGCCTCAAAATCCCACAGCGCGCAGTCAAGTGCGTTGCGCGCGGCGCCCCGCGGCATCCCTGCCTGAACAGCCGCGCGAGACAACGTCCCATCTTGCAACCCGCCACACCAGGTCCGGATCGCGGCGGCACAGCTATCCGCAGTCTCGCCGTGGTAATAAATGGGGGTTGCCTCTCCCCTGCCCGTTCTGCGGCCATCGCCAACGGTGCAGACAACCACGTCGACATGGGTCTTGGCGCCGCGGCTGATGGTGAATGCGCCGGCCACGGGCCAGCGCTCAACATCCACCGAAATCAGCTTCGTCACGGTCAGGGCATCAACGGGCCGCGCCGCCCCGGTCAGCCGTCATGGCTCGCGATCCACTTTTCGACCACAGGAGCGATCCGCTTGCGCCATTTGTTGCCATTGAAGATGCCGTAATGGCCGACGCCTTCCGCCATATAGTATTTCTTCATGTTCTCCGGCAGATTCCGGGAAATCTTGAGCGAGGCCCGAGTCTGGCCAAGGCCGGAAATGTCGTCCCGCTCGCCCTCGATCGCGAGCAATGCGACATCTTTCAGCGCGCCGGTATCGATGCGCGTTCCCCGATGCATGAACTCGCCGCGAGGCAGGCTGTGCTTCTGGAATACTTCACTCACGGTCTGCAGATAGAATTCGGCCGTCATATCGCACACCGAGCGATACTCGTCATAAAAGTGCTTGGTCGCCTCGGCGCTTTCATCATCGCCCTCGACGAGATGCTTGAACATCTCCCAGTGGCTCATCATGTGATTGCCAAGGTTCATCGACATGAAGCCGGCAAGCTGCATGAAGCCCGGGTACACCTGCCGTCCGGCCCCCACATAAGGGAACGGTACGGTAGCGACCACATTCTGTTCAAACCAGCTGATGGGCCGTTCCGTTGCAAGCTGATTCACGACCGTCGGCGCCTCACGCGTATCGATCGGCCCGCCCATCATGGTCAGCGTGCGCGGCCGGGCGGGATTTTGATCCGCCGACATGACGCATGCGGCGGCATATGCCGGCACGGACGGCTGGCAGACGGCGAGCATGTGTGCGCCGGGACCGATATGTTCCAGCCAGCCTATGACATAATCGATATAGTCGTCGAGGTCGAAACCGCCCTCCTCCACCGGGACGTCGCGGGCGTCGCGCCAGTCCGTGATCCACACGTCATGTCCGGGCAGCATCCGTTCCACGGTCCCCCGCAGCAGCGTCGCGAAATGGCCCGACATCGGCGCCACGATCAGCAGCCTGGGCCTGCCCTTCGGAGCGCCTTCTGTAACGAAATGCTTGAGCTGCCCGAATGTCCTGCGCGCCTCGATGACCTCTTTGACGGCTTTTTCCTTGCCGTCGATCGACGTCGTTGCCAGGCCGAAGGCGGGTTTGCCGCGCCGCGCCGACGCATGCGCGAACACTTCGAGCGCAGATGCGAGAACTGGCCCGCCCCCAAAATAGGCGAGGGGATTGGCCGGATTGTTGAGAAGCTGGGCGCCCGCGTTGGCCATTGCGCTGGCCCCCGCCAACAGGCTGCGCTGGAGTTCGTAGGCACTGTAGAGCATCAAATTCGGGTTTCCTCGCAAAGACTCGGTCATCATATGCACTAAACCCTCTTGATCTATTACTGCAGCGCACAACACACAAATCTTTTTCTACGCGCGCGCGCGCGCGCGAGTCCGGCCTGGGGACGGCGGATTCCCCGTTGAGGAGTGTCACGGCGCCTGCTAAGCGCCCTCGATGAACGGCGAGGGGAATGCAGCCACACGCGGGAGAACCTCGCTTTCGGATCTGAGGGCCATTGGCACCCTGATCAGAAACTATCCGGTTCACCTTGCCGCAGCGGCCATTTCCTTAATTCTCGCATCAGCAGCAACGCTCGCGATACCAAGTGGTTTCAAACTTGTTATCGATCGTGGTTTCGCCAGTGGCGGCGGCGCCCAGGATGTCGGGCGCTGGTTCCAGTATTTGCTGGTAATCGTGGCCGTTCTCGCGATTGCCAGCGCGTCACGGTTTTTCTTCTTTTCCTGGCTGGGCGAGAGGGTCGTTGCCGACATTCGCGTCGCGTCACAACGCAACCTGCTGCGCCAGCCCCCCAGTTTCTTTGAGGAAAACCGGCCTTCGGAAATCGCGGCGCGCATGACGACAGACACGGCGGTCATCGAGATGATCGTCGGGTCGACGATATCCGTGGCGCTGCGTAACCTGGTCACGGGCATGGGGGGCATTGCCTATCTCTTCATGCTTGCGCCGAAGCTGACCGCCTATCTTCTGATCGGGATGCCGATGGTGCTCTTGCCGATCCTGTTCCTGGGCAGGCGGCTGCGCACGCTGTCGCGCCAAAGTCAGGACCGCCTCGCCGACATCGGCAGCATGACGGCGGAGATACTGGGCGCCATGCGCGTGGTTCAGGCATTCGGTCAGGAAGATCGGGAGGCCGGTCGCTTTGCCGGCGCGGTGGACGCGGGGCTCGCCACCGCGCGCAGGCGGATCA
Organism: Sphingobium sp.; assembly: GCA_036278355.1. Taxonomy (GTDB): domain Bacteria; phylum Pseudomonadota; class Alphaproteobacteria; order Sphingomonadales; family Sphingomonadaceae; genus Sphingobium. The sequence continues at coordinate 26,224 of DASULD010000008.1, read as the reverse complement.
CGATGCGCGCGGTGATCACAGCGGTGGCTTTTTTCCTGATCTTCGGGTCGATCACGCTGATCATGTGGCAGGGTGCCATCGACGTTTCCACAGGCCGTATGACCGGCGGCAGCATCGCCGCATTCGTTCTGACGGGAGGGCTGGTCGCGGGAGCGTTCGGGTCACTGTCGGAAAGCTGGGGCGACCTTTTGCGTGGCGCGGGCGCCGCAGGGCGGCTTGAAGAACTGCTGCGGGAGGAACCCGCGATTCATTCCGAAAGTGGCGCGCGCGTCATTTCCTCCAGCGGTGGCGTGCATGTCGAATTCGATCACGTGACCTTTCGTTATCCCACGCGTCCCGATGCGGCGGCGCTGAGGGATTTCAACCTCGATGTGCGGCCGGGCGAACGCCTTGCGCTCGTAGGGCCGTCGGGCGCGGGCAAGAGCACGGTGCTCCAGCTCCTTTTGCGCTTCTACGATCCCGATAGCGGGCAGATACGCCTGAATGGCGTGCCCCTGCGCGAAGCAAGCATCGCCTCAGCCCGCGCATTGACGGCACTCGTGCCGCAGGAAACAGTGATTTTTGCGGCATCGGCCCGCGACAATCTGCGATACGGCCGTTGGGAGGCTTCTGACGAGCAAATCTGGGAGGCCGCCCGCGCCGCCAACGCGGAAGAATTTCTGCGTCAATTGCCGGACGGCCTGGACACCTTCCTGGGGGAAAACGGCGCCCGCCTGTCGGGCGGTCAGCGCCAGCGCATCGCCATTGCCCGCGCGCTGCTGCGTGATGCGCCTGTTCTGCTGCTCGACGAGGCAACATCGGCGCTCGACACCCAGTCCGAACTGCTGGTGCAGCAGGCGCTCGACCGGTTGATGGAAGGACGGACGACGATCGTCATCGCGCATCGCCTGTCTACAGTTCAGGCCGCCGACCGGATTGTGGTTATGGACCAGGGCGTGATCGTCGAACAGGGCAAACACGAGGAGCTTCTGGCCGCAGCAGGCCTCTATGCGCGGCTGGCGGGCGTACCCGCCGGCGATGGCGGCATCATGTCGGATCTGTTGGGGAAGAGCGACGACGCCTGACGGGTTTGCCGAGGATGTTCGGTGACCCGGATTTACATGCTCGTCCGAACGATGTGGTCGTAGATTGCCTTGTGCAGCGGCGTTTCGAACATACAGCCTGATTCATGCCCCTTGCTCCACATCACGGTGGCGCGGCGGCCCTCGAAACCGGAAAACATCACCCAGACCGTTGTGCCGGGTTTCAGATTGACGAAGCTCTGGAGATGAAAACCGGTCTCGGACAGGTTGGACACGCGGCTGGTGAACCACGTTTCGCCGGGACGCCGCAGCTTTACTCCGATCAGGACGGTGTGGCGCTTCCTGCCCTGCGGGCGATCAGGCGCCAACGGGCTTCTGTCGACAAATGTCATTGCGATCCCGTCCTTGTATCGATCCCTGACATTAGCAGGCGGGCGTAAGCAATTCGTTAAATTCCCGTTCATTCGCCATTCAGTGGCGTGCCGGGTGACGACGACAGACCGGCGATGAGCGAGACAAAAAAAGGGGACCCGAAGGTCCCCTTGATCACATCTTCCAACTGCTCGGGACGCGACGTCGCGGAGCCGTGGCCGATCAGAAGCTTGAGTATCGTTCGTTACCGACAAAACCCAGCTTGGTTACTTTCGACTGCTTGATGATCGCAAGCACTTCGTCGACGATCACGTACCGGGTCTGAGAGTCGGGCTGGAACTGAAGCTCCGGCTCAACAGGCAGCGCCATGGCCGCCTTCAGATACTGACGCAAGGTCAGCTTGTCGATCGGAAGGCCGTTCCAGGTGATCGTACCGGCAGCGTCGATCGCCACCTTGTTCTTCACCGGGTCCACCGCATCGGGTGGCGGCAGATTGGCATTGTTGGGAAGATCGATCTTCACCGCATGGGTTTGGATCGGAATGGTGATAATGAACATGATGAGGAGCACGAGCATGACGTCGATCAACGGCGTCGTATTCATTTCCATCATCGGTTCGCCGTCGTCGCGGCCGCCACTCATGGCCATTGTCTAAACTCCTGCGAAACGCTTACAGACGCTGGACCTTGATATCGCCCGGATCCGGCTGCGAAATGAAGCCGACTTTGGGGAAACCAGCGATCTGCATGGTGTAGATGGTGCCGCCAATGCAGCGCCACGGCGTGTTGATGTCGCCGCGGATGTGAACCTCCGGCAGATCTTCTGGCGTCAGGTTAGCAACCCCACCCGCCTTTTCAATATCAGCCTTCAGCTTCGCCACCGCACGATCCAGCAGTTCCGACGAATTCACGCGCGTCAGGTTCCAGAAAACCTGGCAGGCCCCGTCGGAAGCCGCATTTACGGAGAGAGAGACATTCTCCGGCTTGGTCGTCGTCGGCTCGAACGCCACCTTGGGCAACTGCAACTCGATCGTCTGGACCACGACCGGAACCGCGATCAGGAAGATGATGAGGAGCACCAGCATGACGTCGACCAGCGGTGTCGTGTTGATGTCGGACATCGGCGTTTCATCGCCGCCGGCCGATCCCGCGCTCATTGCCATTGATCAGTATCCTACTTCTAAATCTTGTGCGCGAACCAGCGGGTTCGCTCGCCGGTGATCGCGCGATCCCGCGCGATCACCCTGAGCGTGCCTCGGCTCAGGCCTTGACAGCCGCAGCCGGACGGGCGGCGGCGGTCGGAGCCGCAGCGACCGTCGGACGGACCTGACCACCGGAGACGAGATAGCCGAGCAGATCGACCGAGAACGCGTTCAGGTTCTCGGCGATCGACTTGTTGCGGCGCTGCAGCCAGTTATAGGCAAGCACCGCCGGAACGGCCACGGCCAGACCCAGCGCCGTCATGATGAGCGCTTCACCGACCGGACCGGCGACGGTGTCGATCGACGCCTGACCGGACGCGCCGATCTTGATAAGCGCGCGATAGATGCCGATAACCGTACCGAACAGGCCGATGAACGGCGCGGTCGCGCCAACGGTGGCGAGAAACGCAAGGCCACCGCCAAGCTTCGAGTTGATGGCCGCTTCCGAGCGCGCCAGCGAACCGTGCATCCAATCATGCGCCTCGACCGGATCGGTCAGCTTGCCGTGATGCTCCTGGGCGGTCAGGCCGTCGTCGACCAGCTGCTTGTAGGCGCTGTTCTTCTCAAGCTTCGCCGCGCCTTCCTTGAGCGTGGCGGTGCGCCAGAAGCCCTGACGGACCTTCTTGGCCTGGTTTATGATCTTCTGCTGCTCGATGAGCTTCGTAAAGAGAATGTAGAACGAGAACACCGACATCAGGCAAAGAATGCCGAACACGGTCTGAGAAATGATGCCGCCTTCTTCCAGGGCGGCCTTGAGGCCGTAGGGGTTCTCCTGAACCTGAGCGCCAGCGGCCGCTGCGATTGAGATAAACATTGCGAACTTTCCCTCTCAAAACAATCTGAAAATGGAACCGGCCCTCGCCCTAGGGAGCGCGACGAGCCGGCATTATTGTTACTCCGGCAGACGCCAGACGAACCGGCTCGACCAGCTATCCGACATCGGCTGTCCGTCCGTTCCAACGGCGGGCTTGAACTTGGCCCGGCGCATCAGCAGGCGGCACGCCTCGGAGTCGAGGTCATCATGCCCGCTTGAAGATGTGACGGTGCAGTTCGTAGCCCGGCCATCAGGTCCGACGGCAAGACGGACACCGACCGTACCGGAACGCTCCTCGCGCTGCGCACGACTAGGATAATCATCAGACGTAACCCAGCTTCCCGGCTGTCCGCGTGGAACGGCCTTGGTGGCCGGCCTTGGAGGCGGCGGCGCTGGCGTCGGCGGAAGCACCACCGGCGGCACCGGAACTGGCCTGGGCGCTGTATCGATCACCGGCGCCATGACGGGCGTCTGGACGATCGGCGGAGGGGCCACGATCGGAGGCGGCGGCACATCCATCGGCTTGGGCGGCGGTGGCGGCGGCTCTTCAGGTGGCGGCGGTTCTTCCTTGACGTCTATGACGTTCAGCTGTTCAGCCGCCTTCTTGACATATTTCATGCCCAGGCCGGTCACGAAAGCGTAACCCAAAACAGCGTGAATCAAGGCAACGATGACGATCGAGACCGCACGACTCGATGTCTCCGAGTGGTCAGCGTAGGCCATTCAGTAACGACACTCCTTAACTCAACTTCTTTACAATTAGGCGATTACCTGTTTCGGGGCCAAAGGCACATGGCATACGCCAAAGCCTCAGGCCCCTCCAGATTTTGCTTTGATTTGCGGCCTTCCTATCGTGGTGTGCGATGGGACGCAAACGCTTTATGATCCCCTTCCAGCGCTACCGTAATTTGACCATAAATGATTGCGTGTGGCAATCATGTGACACAGGAACAAACGCTATGAATGAACGGATGCCTTGTCGGATGACCTGGAAGACCCGAGTCAACGACCGAATATGGTACATTTTGACTGGAATTCTCATAATATGGGCAAGTACGGCCACGGTTTGGGCAAAGCCTGCCGCGGTTCAGTTCCCGCCGTTGTCCTATGCGGATGCCGCCGATTTGGTGACGGCGTCTCCAGTCATTTTGAAGGGCAAGGTCAAGAGTGCATCCAGGGTCAAAATACCGGTCACAGGTAACCCGGAAGCTGTCCGCCGCTACCTTCATGTCAGGGTGGCGGTTGATTCTCTGATTCGAGGCCAGGATGGCGTGCCACCGCAAGTCAGCCTGCTCGCCTTCGACAGCGAGGGCACCAATCCGGATGTTTACCGCCCCCGGCGTGGGCAGACCGTCCTGATTTTTGCACAGCGGAGCGGACGCCCGAGCGAGATGAGGCTGGTTTCGCGCCATGCGCTGCGTCCCTGGACCGCTGAGCTGGAGGCCATGACCCGTTCCATAACGGCCGAACTGCTAAAGCCCGACGCGGCGCCAGCGATCGTCGCGATCGGTGACGCGTTCCACGTCGCAGGTACAGTCGCGGGCGAGAGCGAGACCCAGATATTCCTCAAGACCGGAACGAACGCGCCCGTCTCTATCTCCGTCGTCCGCCGGCCCGGACAGCAACCGCGATGGGGCGTGTCGCTCGATGAGGTCGTCGACGACACCGCCGTCCCGCCGGCGCCCGACACGCTGCTCCGGTACAGGCTCGCCTGCGGCCTTCCCGACAGACTGCCGCCGCAGTCCACGCGCAGCCTCCCCCTCGCCGATGCGGAGGCGGCCCAGCGCGACTATGGCTTCGTCATCGAAAGCCTTGGCAGTTGCGGCCGCACATTGTAGCGGGGCGGGGCCGGAGCGCACCGCCCGGCGTCCAAGGGAGCCGAACGGGGATCAATGATGGAAGAACAGCGTCCGATGCGCATAGCCATTGCCGGTCTGGGCACGGTGGGCACTGGCGTGATCCGCCTGCTCGACGCGAATCGGGAGTTGATTACCCGCCGTGCCCGCCGCCCGATCGAGGTCTGCGCGATTTCGGCGCGCGATCGCCACAAGGACCGGGGCGTGGACATCTCCCGCTTCGACTGGGTCGACGATATGATGGAGCTGGTCCGTCGAGACGATGTTGACGCGGTGGTCGAGCTGATCGGAGGTTCCGACGGCCCTGCCCTCGCACTCGCGCGCGCCGCGCTCAATGCGGGAAAGCCGCTCGTGACCGCGAATAAGGCAATGCTCGCGCATCATGGCCTCGATCTGGCGCAACTCGCCGAAAAGGCCGGCATTCCCCTGAAGTACGAAGCCGCGGTGGCAGGCGGCATTCCCGTGATCAAGGGCCTGCGCGAAGGCGCCGCCGCCAACGAGATCAGCCGCGTCTACGGCATACTCAACGGCACCTGTAATTACATCCTCACCACGATGGAGGAGGCCGGTCGCGATTTTGACGAGGTGCTGCGCGAGGCGCAGGACCTCGGCTTTGCCGAGGCGGACCCGACTTTCGACATTGACGGCATCGATGCCGCGCACAAGCTTTCGATCCTGTCCAGCCTGGCGTTCGGGACGGAGATCGATTTCGATGCGGTCGACATAACGGGCATCCGTGGGGTGCAGGCCTTCGATATCCGGGAGGCCGCAGCCCTTGGCTATCGCATCAGGCTGGTCGGCGTGGCCGAAAACCGCGACAACGGCCTCTTCCAGCGCATCCAGCCGATGCTGGTGCCGCAGCAGCACCCGCTCGCGCACGTCGTCGGATCGCTCAACGCAATCGCGGCGGAAGGTAACTTCGTCGGAAGCCTCTTCTTCCAGGGCGCGGGCGCGGGCGAGGGTCCGACGGCATCCGCGGTCGTGGCCGACCTGATCGACGTCGCGCGCGACGAATATGGCGACCCGTTCGCAATGCAGGTCGCGCATCTCGTGCGCAATCCGAAGGCGGATACCGGCGCGCATGTGGGACGCACCTATCTGCGCTTTATCGTACGCGACAGGCCGGGGGTGCTGGCGGAGATCGCGGCGGCAATGCGTGATGCGAACGTATCGATCGAAAGCGTCATCCAGCGCGGCGCCAGCGTGGACGGATCGGTGCTGCTGGTCGTGGTGACCCACGACAGCGAGGAACGGGCGATCACGGCGACGCTGGAACGGCTGAAGGATAGCGACAGCCTGCTCGCCCGCCCGATGGTGATGCACATTCTCGATTGATGCCCCCTCGCCCGCACTCTCGACAAGGCGGCGGCCAGCCCCTATCGGGACGGCACGATTTCACGGAAGGACAGAAAGCATGAAAGTTACGGCCAGTTCGGTTCTCGATCGCGTTCTCGTGCTGGAAATGGTTCGCGTGACCGAATCAGCCGCAATAGCAGCGTCGCGCCTGATCGGCCGGGGCGACGAGAAGGCCGCCGACGCGGCCGCCGTCGAGGCAATGCGCCTGGCCTTCAACGATCTTTATATGGATGGCACGGTCGTCATCGGCGAAGGTGAACGAGACGAAGCGCCGATGCTGTATATCGGCGAGAAAGTCGGCAGCGCGATCGGCACTGGTCCCAAGATCGATATCGCGCTCGATCCGCTGGAAGGCACGACGATCACCGCCAAGGCTGGTCCCAACGCGCTTGCCGTGCTGGCGATCGCCGAGGAAGGCGGCCTGCTCAATGCGCCGGACGTCTACATGGACAAGCTGGCAGTCGGCCCGGGCTATCCCGAGGGCATCATCGACATGGCAAAGCCGGTAAGGGATAATGTCGAGGCGGTTGCGAAGGCAAAGGGTGTCAAGCCGAACGAGATCATCGTCTGCGTGCTTGACCGGCCCCGCCACGAAAAGCTGATCGCTGAGCTGCGCGCCATCGGCTGCGGCATCATGCTGATTCCCGACGGCGACGTCGCGGGCGTCATCGCCACCACCAACCCCGAAACCAATGTCGATATGTACATGGGATCCGGCGGTGCGCCTGAGGGCGTACTTGCCTGCGCGGCGCTGCGCTGCGTGGGTGGCCAGTTCAAGGGACGGCTTCTGTTCCGGAACGACGACGAAAAGGCCCGCGCCCGCAAATGGGGCATTTCAGATCTCGACAAGATCTACGACCTCAGCGAGCTGGCGCGCGGGGATTGCATCTTTGCAGCAACCGGCGTGACCGACGGGTCTTTGTTGCGCGGCGTGAAGCGCCTGCCCGGCGGCTTGACGACCACAGACAGTGTGGTGATGCGGGCATCCTCGGGCACGGTCCGCTGGATCAAGGGTGAGCACCGCTCGGCAATCAAAGACAGATAATCGTCGCAGGGCGACAGGTGATCACGGGACGGAGGCAGCGCGCCCGCCATGCGGGAACGCCGTCCCGTTCCATCCCCTTGTAAACCGCTATTTCTTAAGCCGGTATCCGGTACTGAATATCCAGACCACGATGCTGATGCAGACGGCCAGCATTGCGGCGATGAAGCCCAGGCTGACCTCGATACCGACATCGCCCCGGCCGAAGAAGGTCCAGCGAAATCCGCTGATGAGGTAAATCACCGGATTGAACAGCGTCACGGTTCGCCAAGGTTCCGGCAGCATGTGTATCGAGTAGAATGCCCCGCCGAGGAACGTCATCGGCATGATAACGAGCAGCGGCACGACCTGAAGCTGCTCGAAATTACGCGCCCACACGCCCAGAATGAATCCGAACAGGCAGAAACTGATCGCGATCAGGGCCATGAACCCCAGCATCGCCAACGGATAGGCAACCTCGACATCGACGAACAGATGCGCTGTCGCAAAGATGACAAGACCCACGATCATGGACTTGGTGGCGGCGGCGCCAACATAGGCGAGGACCGTTTCAACCGCCGAGAGCGGCGCGGACAGCAGTTCGTAGATGGTACCCGTCCACTTGGGCATGTAGATACCGAAGCTCGCGTTGAAAATGCTTTCCTGGAACATCGACAGCATGATGAGGCCCGGTACGATAAACGCACCATAGGCGATGCCATCGATATCGGCCATGCTCGGTCCGATCGCCGAGCCGAAGACGACGAAATAGAGCGCGGTGGTGATCACCGGCGTCAACAGGCTTGTCCAGAAGGTCCGCCCGAACCGGTGTATCTCGAAACGGTAGATCGCGGCGATGCCGCGCCAGTTAACACCCCTCATATCTGCGCCTCCGCCGGGCTGATGTCACCGCTGTGGACCAGTCCGACGAAAATATCCTCCAGCGAGCTCTGCCGTGTGGACAGGTCGCGATAGTCGATGCCTGCCTCGCCAAGCGCACGCAGCAAGTCCGGCACACCACTCTCCTCCGCCCGCGCGTCGAAATGATATTCCAGCTCGCCGCCCTCCCCGGCCAGATTGACGTTCCAGCCCGCCAGGGCATCGGGGATCTCGGTCACGGCCCGCGACAAATGAACGGTCAGCGTCTTGGAGCCCAACTTTCGCATGAGCGCGTCTTTTTCATCCACAACGATCAACCGCCCGTGGTTGATCACACCCACCCGGTCAGCCATCTCTTCGGCTTCCTCAATATAATGGGTGGTCAAAATGATCGTGACCCCAGTGTCGCGCAGGCGGCGCACCAGGTTCCACATGTCCTTGCGCAACTCCACGTCCACGCCGGCGGTCGGCTCGTCGAGGAAAAGGATGCGCGGCTCGTGAGAAAGCGCCTTGGCGATCATCACCCGCCGCTTCATGCCGCCCGACAACTCGGACATGATCGCATTACGCTTGTCCCAAAGGGTAAGGTCTCGCAGCACCTGCTCGATATACGCATCGTCTCGCGGCTTGCCGAACAGCCCGCGGCTGAAACGCACGGTATCGAGTACCCGTTCGAAAGCGTCAGTGTGCAGTTCCTGCGGAACAAGACCAATTGCCGTTCGCGTGTACCGGTAATCCCGAATGATGTCGCGTCCGTCGACAAAGACGTGTCCTGCGGTCGGGCGGACCAGTCCGCAGATAACGCTGATCAATGTGGTCTTGCCCGCGCCGTTCGGGCCGAGCAGCGCGAAAATCTCTCCCTCCCTGATGTCGAGGTCGATACCGGTGAGCGCGACATGGCCCGAGTCGTACGATTTACCCAGACCGGATACGGAAATGACGGACTGCATGTGAAAGGGGGTTCTCTTGAGGAGAAGGGCAGGCATCGACAAGATAGGTACAACATTTGCGGAAGCAAGCATGTCCTATCGCCACGCCATGCGGTTCGCCAATTCACTTGCACGGCGCAGACGGCACTGTAGGACGATGCCATGTTGCCCATCCGTCAAATCCCGGTCTCCATCACGGGCCAGACCTGGTGCTGGCGGGGCGACCGCGCGGGCCTTGACGGCGATCAGAGTCTGATCCCCGATGATCTTATAACGCAACTCATCCTTGCGCGGGGTTGCGCCCGCGAGGAAGTGGACGCGCACCGGGCACCGACGATCCGCCATTTCCTGCCCGACCCTTCCATGTTCCGGGACATGGACGCCGCCGCCCGCCGCCTGGCCGACGCCATCGGAGCGCACGAGCGGGTGACCGTCTATGGCGACTATGATGTTGACGGCGCGACCAGCGCCGCGCTGCTGATCCGCCTGCTGCGAGCGTTGGGACTGGAGGCGGACTATTACATCCCGGATCGGCTGATGGAGGGCTATGGTCCCTCGGGTGAGGCGCTGGTGCGTCTGGCGGGGGCAGGCACGTCTCTGATCGTCACGGTCGATTGCGGCGCCCAGGCGTTCGAGGCGCTGGAAATGGCAAGCGCGGCGGGCGTCGATGTGATTGTCGTCGATCACCACAAATGTGCGTCAGAGCTGCCCCGTGCCTTTGCGCTGGTAAACCCGAATCGGCTGGACGAAAGCGCTGACGCGGCGGCGCACGGTCATCTCGCGGCGGTCGGGGTCGCGTTCCTTCTGGGCGCCGCGTTGGTGCGGGAACTGCGCGCTCGCGGATTTTTCGACGGGCGACCCGAGCCGCGACTGATCGATCTGCTCGACCTCGTGGCGCTCGGCACGGTGGCCGATGTCGCCCAGTTGCGCGGACTCAATCGCGCGTTCGTCGCCCAGGGCCTCAAGGTGATGGCGCGTGGTGAAAATATCGGGCTTGCCGCCCTCGCCCGCGCCAGCCGCCTCACACGGGCGCCGCTGTGTCATGATCTGGGCTTCGCGCTCGGGCCGAGGATCAATGCAGGCGGCCGTGTCGGCAAGTCCGACCTGGGCGTGCGCCTGCTCACCACCACCGACGAGGAAGAGGCCCGCAGCCTTTCGGCAGAGCTGGACCGGCTGAACGAGGAACGCCGGGCGATCGAGGCAATGGTGCAGGAGCAGGCAGAGCGCCTCGCCCAGACACAGGCCAACCGCGCGGTCGTGCTGGTCAGTGGCGAAGGCTGGCATCCTGGCGTGATCGGCATCGTCGCGGGCCGCCTGAAGGAGAAGCTTGGCCGACCCACGATCGTCGTGGCGGCCGACGGGACAGGCATCGGCAAGGGATCTGGCCGGTCAATCGCCGGGGTTGACCTGGGGGCGGCCGTCCTGGCGGCAAAAGACAGCGGCTTCCTTATCGCAGGTGGCGGCCATGCGATGGCCGCAGGGCTGACTGTTGCGATGGCAACGGCCGACGCATTCCACGCGTTTCTGGATGAGCGGCTGGGTTCCCAGATCGGAGCGGCACGGGCGGAACGCAGACTTGCGCTGGACGCCTTACTCAGCCCGCGCGGCGTTAACCCGGATTTGGTGACGAAGCTGGAGGAAGCAGGTCCCTATGGCGTGGGATGGCCCGCACCGCGCATTGCGACAGGCCCGTTGCGGGTCATCAAGGCGGACATTGTCGGGAGCGGTCACGTCCGGTTGATCCTGTCGGGAAGCGACGGCGCATCTCTGAAGGCGATCGCATTCCGTCAGGGAGACACGGCGCTGGGGCAGGAGTTGCTGGCCTCGCCGCGGGATCGCGCGCTGTGGTTCGCCGGGCGGGCGAAGATCGACGAATGGAGCGGCGGGCGTAGCGCGGAGCTGCATGTCGACGATGCGGCCTGGGCAGGATGAGAGACCGAACCAGGGCACTTGAAAATTGGCGATATGGCGGGTTGACCCGGCCGCCGCTTCACCCTAATGCCGCCTTCGCTTCACCCCGCGCCGCCCGGCGCGGATCGAGCGGCCCCTTCGTCTAGCGGTCTAGGACGCGGCCCTTTCACGGCTGAAACACGGGTTCGATTCCCGTAGGGGTCACCATCGCAGGAAAGGCGCCTTCAACAGCGCTTTCGTTATTGGTGCCGGAACGGCAGCCTGCGATGGGCAAGGGAAAGCCTGTTTCCCCTGCCCTTCTGAATCCTCCAACGATGACGCAAACTGCGGCCGCTTCGGCCTTGCCGTGCTATGAAACAGCGGCCGCCTTGCGTTGCGCGCGGTACTGGTGGAGCAGCGGCTCGGTATATCCGTTGGGCTGCGCGGTCCCTTCAAATACGAGAGCGCGCGCCGCCTGGAAAGCGAGGCTGGTGTCCTCGTGGCCGCTCATCGGAGCGTAGGCGCTGTCGCCCGCGTTCTGCGCGTCCACCTTGGCGGCCATGCGCTTAAGGGCCGCGTCAATCTCCTCCGCCGAACAGATGCCGTGCAGCAGCCAATTGGCCATATGCTGGCTCGATATGCGCAGCGTCGCGCGATCCTCCATCAGGCCGACATCGTGAATGTCGGGGACCTTGGAACATCCGATACCCTGATCGACCCAACGCACGACGTAACCCAATATGCCCTGGGCATTATTGTCCAGTTCATCGCGGATTTCCTGCGGTGACCAGTTTTGTCCCTGCGCGAGCGGAACGGTCAGCAACGCCTCTAGCGGCGCCACACCCTCCGTCTTTCGTTCCGCCTGCCGGGCAAATACGTCAACCCGGTGATAATGCGTCGCGTGCAGCGTTGCCGCCGTCGGAGAGGGAACCCAGGCGGTATTGGCACCCGCCATCGGGTGTGCGGTTTTCTGGTCCAGCATATCCGCCATACGGTCGGGCGCCGCCCACATGCCCTTGCCGATCTGAGCCTTCCCCGACAATCCACACGCGAGGCCGATCTGTACATTGCGGTCCTCATAGGCCTTGATCCAGCCAGACGACCTCATGTCCCCCTTGCGGATCATGACGCCCGCGCGCATCGATGTGTGCATTTCGTCGCCGGTCCGGTCGAGAAAGCCGGTATTGATGAAGACGATGCGGTCCTTCACCGCGTGGATGCACGCTGCGAGGTTTGCCGAAGTGCGGCGCTCCTCATCCATGACGCCGACCTTGATCGTATGGCGTGAAAGCCCCAGAAGATCCTCTATCGCATCAAACAGCCGATTGGTGAAAGCGACCTCTTCGGGGCCGTGCATCTTGGGTTTGACGATATAGACGCTGCCTTGCCGGCTGTTGGAGACAGTCCCCTGCCCTTTCAGATCGTGCATCGCGATCAGCGTGGTCACAATGCCGTCGAGGATGCCTTCGGGCGCCTCGCTGCCGTCGGGCAACAACACGGCCGGCGTCGTCATCAGATGGCCGACATTCCGGATGAACAGCAGGCTGCGTCCGGGCAGCGACAAGGAAGATCCATCGGGGGCGATATAGATGCGGTCGGGATTAAGCCGCCGCGTCATCATCTTCCCGTTTTTCTCGAACGTGTCTTCCAGATCGCCTTTCATCAATCCCAGCCAGTTGGCATAGGCGGCGACCTTGTCCTGGCCGTCTACCACCGCGACCGAATCCTCCAGATCGCAGATCGTAGAGAGCGCGGATTCCAGGATGACGTCGGCGATACCCGACGGATCGTCACGGCCGATCGGATGATCCCGGTCGAAAACCACTTCGATGTGCAGGCCATTGTGACGGAATAGGCGGCCTTTCTCGCTCTGCCCGACATATTGATCCGGGTTCGATAATGCGATTCCGCCCGAAGGGTCACCGAGATCGGCCCAGTTACCATTCGCCAACGGCACCGCCTCATCCAGAAATGCCTTTGCCCACGCAATGACCTTCGCGCCACGTTCTGGATCATACCCCTTGCCCGTAGCCGATCCCGGGATTGCATCCGTTCCGTAGAGAGCGTCGTAGAGGCTCCCCCATCGCGCGTTGGCGGCGTTCAGCAAGAAGCGGGCATTGAGGATCGGGACGACGAGTTGCGGCCCGGCCATCGTAGCGATTTCAGGGTCGACCCGTGTGGTGGTTATCCCAAACGGAGCAGGTTCGGGCACCAGATATTCGAGCCCGGTAAGGAATTCGCGATAGGCCGCCGGATCGATCGGCTGACCCGCGCGGGCGTCATGCCACGCGTCGATCTTCTCTTGCATCCGGTCACGCTTCGCCAGCAATTCGCGATTTTCCGGAGTGAAATGGGCGAAGATGTCCGCCACACCCGTCCAGAAAGCATCCGCCGCGAGCCCTGTACCCGGGATCGCCTGGCTATCGATGAAGTCGGCAAGCTCCGCCGCAACCATCAGTCCTGCCCGATCGACCATATCCGCCATGATGCCTTCCGTCCTTTAACCTGTCTTTGCTCGGAGCCGAATGTAGACGGCCCGGAAAACGCCGTGTAGAGTAAAAAAACGAACAGCAGTGTTTCCGTGGGGGAAAATATATGATGGACACGGATTATGACGTGTTCATGGCCATCGTGGCGCAAGGCAGCCTCTCTGCGGCCGGACGCCGGCTCCACATCTCCCCCGCCATGATGTCGAAACGGCTGACCCGGCTCGAGCAGCGGCTGGGTATCCGCCTCCTGCACCGGACCACTCGCCGCCTTTCGCTGACCGCTCAGGGTGAAAGATTGCATGCCGATCTCACCGGCATTCTCGGCGATCTGGCCAGGGCAGAGGCACGGGCCAGGGGCGCCTCGGGGCATCCGTCGGGTCCGCTGCGCATATCCGCGCCGACATCCTTCGGCCGTATGCATCTGGCGCCCTACATCGGCCGGTTTCTGGAGGCGTATCCGGCGATCTCCCTGTCGGTCGACCTCTCCGACGACCTGCTCGACCTCATGAGCGCGCCGGTCGATTTGGCGATCCGCATAACGGCGGACATCCCCGCCAATCTGACGGTCCATCGGCTGACAACCAGCGAGCGCATTCTCTGCGCATCACCCGATTACATCCGCCGGTATGGCGCCCCAAGGAGCATCGCGGAAATCAAGGCGCATCGGCTTCTTGCCACATACGGGCAACTCCCGTGGCGACTGCAAGGCCCCGACGGCGAAGTCATGATGTCAGGATCCAGCCATGTGCCGACCAACTCCAGCGAGATGGTCAGGGAATTGGCGATTGCGGGAGCGGGCATCGCTCTGAGGTCGCTTTGGGACATCAACGAGGCTATCGCACGCGGCGAGCTCATCAGGATATTGCCCGAGTATGAGGGATCGCAGGATAGCGCGATCCACGCGGTCCATCTCTCGACACCGGCCCCGAGTCCTTCGCTCGACGCGATGATCGCCTTCCTGCGCGACCTGTATCAGCCCACCCCGCCGTGGCTCTGGGAAGGCTGACTTCCTTCAACCCTCGTTCAGGACGGCACCGGACCCAGATCGCCTTGTCCCACGCTGCCCGCCGTCATTTCGAGCATCCGGTCCAGGCTCTTCTTGGCCGCGAGCCGCAGCTGCTCATCCATCTCGACGCGTGGCTGGAGATCGCGAAGCGCGAGGTACAGCTTCTCAAGCGTGTTCAGCGCCATATAGGGACAGATGTTGCAGTTGCAGTTGCCGTCAGCGCCGGGTGCGCCAATAAACATCTTGTCCGGCACCGCCTTTTCCATCTGGTGGATGATGTGCGGTTCGGTCGCGACGATCAGCGTGTCTCCCTTCATCGACTTCGCATAGTCGAGAATTCCGCTGGTTGCGCCCACATAGTCCGCATGGTCGAGGATAAAAGCGGGGCATTCGGGGTGCGCGGCGATGGGCGCGTCGGGATGCTTCGCCTTAAGCTTCATCAGCTCGGTTTCGCTGAACGCCTCGTGGACTATGCATACGCCCGGCCACAGCAACATGTCCCGGCCGGTCTTCCGCGCGAGATACCCCCCCAGATGCTTGTCCGGGCCAAAGATGATCTTCTGCTCCGCGGGAATCTGGTTCAGGATCTTTTCCGCGCTGCTGCTCGTGACGATAATGTCGCTGAGCGCCTTAACCTCGGCCGAGCAGTTGATGTAGGTCAGTGCGATGTGATCGGGATGCGCCTCACGGAACGCCTTGAACTGATCGGGGGGACAACTATCCTCAAGGCTGCATCCCGCATCCATGTCGGGCAGCACGACAATCTTCTGCGGGGACAGTATCTTCGCGGTCTCGGCCATGAAGCGGACTCCGCAAAAGGCAATGACATCCGCATCAGTCGCGGCAGCCTTGCGGGAAAGCTCCAGCGAATCGCCAACGAAATCGGCAAGGTCCTGGATTTCAGGCTTCTGATAATAATGGGCAAGGATGACGGCGTTCCGTTCCTTCCTCAGCCGGTTGATCTCGGCGAGCAAATCAAGCCCGGCCAGCGATCCGCCCATTCCACCACGCGCGTCCATTTCCTATTCCTCCGGTTCGGCGCCGTATTTGCCGCCGCCTTCACTTGCATTCCTGGGTTCATCCGCAAAGCGCACGATAAGAGTGGCGCGAGCGCCTTCTTCGCGCAGGCGCTCCGTAATCGCACGTTCGACGGCCTTGCGCCCGGCCTCACGTGCGTTTCGCATGGGCAGGTCGTCACGCGCCTGTTGCAGCAGCTGAGTCTGAGCCGCCTTGCGCGTTCCTGCCGTTAGCCACGACCCTGCATTCGGAAGCGCCATCCAGGTGCCTGCCTCGAAGAGACGAGCGCCCGCAATCTCGATATCGGGCTCGGACAGGATCAGGGGCGGCAGCTTGACGGCCAATGTCTTCTCTTCGACGTCCCACACGATATCGCGCGGGCTGGCGTCGCGCAGATCCATATCATAGCGTACCGTCCCAGGCACCAGGACCATCAGCGGGCCTCCGGCGCCGGCCTCCCCTTCCGTCCGGGCAGGTGTGAGAACCGCAGCAAGACGTGCCGAAAAAAGCGTGACACGCCCCTGCCCCTGGAGGCTGCGCAGCGCAGTCGTAGCCGCGTCCTTCGTCAGACCGGCGGCCCGTGCCTCCCGGTAGCGATACACGTAGAAGGCCCCCCCGAACGCGGCGGCGAACATCATGATGCCGACAAGCAGGGGAACAATGAGCTTTCTGGTCACGGGTCGCTTCTCCAGACATCGCCGGTGACATGCGACGCCAGGCCTCGCGCCTGCAGGTCGATCAGATGGGCCAGCACAGATCGCGCGGCGGCCGGATGCAGGCGCCGGTCAACACCCCTGTACATGATCGGCACGATCGCCGCGATGCTGGCGCCGCCAGGAACACGATCAAGCTGGCGCAGGATTTGACCCTCTCGATGCTTGCGATGGCCAATCATACCGCGAACCAGCCGCCGGGGAGTCTCCACCGGGTCGCCATGGGCGGGATAATACATCGCGTCATCGCGATCGAGCAGCTTTTGCATCGACCGCATATAGTCGGCCATGTCACCGTCAGGAGGCGATACGATACTGGTAGACCACCCCATGACATGGTCGCCGGTGAACAGCGCCTGTTCCTCCCGCAGCGCGTAGCAAAGATGGTTCGATGTATGGCCCGGCGTAGCCAGCGCTTCAAGCGTCCAGCCCTCGCCCCTCACCACCCCCTGATCCAGGAGCACCTCGTCAGGGCGATAACTCTCATCAAAAGCCGCATCCGACCGCGGGCCGTCATCCTGCAGAACCAGCGGGGCGCAGCCGATCACCGGCGCGCCGGTGCGATCCGCCAGGACCGCCGCCGCCGGGCTGTGGTCCCTATGGGTATGCGTGCACAGGATCGCACGTACCGGTCGGCCACCGATTGCCGCGACAAGGGCGTCGATGTGGGAATCCGCGCTCGGTCCCGGATCGACCACTGCCACGTCACGCAGCCCGACGACATAGCTTTGCGTCCCGGTATAGGTGAAGGCAGAGGGATTGGGCGCGAGCACGCGCGAGACCAGCGGTGAAATGCGCATGGCCTCACCGGTTGGAAAGTCCGCTCTGTCGAATTCGGCTGCCATATTCCCCATGTGCCGATCTGTCCGCAATATTCAAGACGGTCGTCATCTGATCGCAGGAAAAGGCGCAAATTTGTCGACAATATTTACAACATGTCGAGGTGCCTGACGCCGGTTAACCATTAGGGCGCCTTCAAAACCTTACATTTCAGGAAATTGGCACGCCCCGTGCTGATATACAGGCACTACCCGCTTGACCCAGGGGGATGTCGCCAGCCTTGTCTCCGCGGCGCCATCCCCCGCCCGGGTAGCGCCAATTTCCCTAACCGTGCGCGCGCGCAGCCCCGCTATCGACAAGCAACTGCTGCAACTCACCGGCCTCGTACATCTCCATCATGATGTCGCTGCCGCCGACGAACTCGCCCTTGACGTAAAGCTGGGGGATGGTCGGCCAGTCGGAAAACTCCTTTATGCCCTGGCGCACCTCCTGATCCTGAAGCACGTCCACAGTACCATATTCAACGCCCAGGTGGTCGAGGATCGATATCGCGCGGCTGGAGAAGCCACACTGGGGGAATAACGGCGTGCCCTTCATGAAAAGAACAACATCTTGGCTCTTCACGATCCCGGCGATGCGGGATTGCACTTGCTCGTTCATGGTCAATTCCTCAAAATTCATCAGGCGGCTACCCTTCAGTTGGGAACGGTGGTCGTCAGTTGCAAGGCATGGAGCACCCCGCCCATGCGTCCCCCAAGCGCGGCATAGACCGCCTGGTGCTGCTTGACGCGACTCATTCCGCGAAAGCTTTCCGAGCTGACCCGTGCCGCATAATGGTCTCCGTCGCCAGCGAGATCGGTAATCTCGACCTCCGCATCGGGTATGCCCTGTCGAATCAGGTCAGCGATTTCGTTGGCGGCCATTGCCATGACGATCAGTTCCCTTGAAAGCCCGCTCAGGCCTGTGGCTCGATGAACATGCGCCGCGCGATCACGGCCTGCTCTTCCAAAGCGAGCCGGACCGTCGCTTCATCGATGTCGACGCCGGCACTGGTCAAATCGCCCAGCAGCTTGCGGACGACGTCTTCGTCACCGGCTTCCTCGAAGTCTGCCTGCACGACGGCCTTGGCATAGGCATCGGTCTCGGCGGCATTGAGGCCCATCTTAGCACCCGCCCATTCACCCAGCAGGCGGTTGCGGCGCGCGATGATGCGGAACTGCATTTCCGCGTCGTGCGCGAACTTCGCCTCAAAGCCCTTCTCGCGATCGTTAAAATTGGTCATGTCGATATCGGCCCCGATAAATTGATGATGCTTTTCGCAGAAATAGGCCGCGCGCCGGGATCAGGCAAGCGCGGGCGCCAGCCAGGGCCGGTCGGCAGCCTGTTTCTTTTCGTATGCGTCTATGCGGCCTGTGCTTTCCAGCGTCAGACCGATCTCATCGAGCCCCCCGAGCAGGCATAGCTTGCGAAACGGATCGATTTCGAACCGGAAACGGTCCTGGAAAGGGGTCGTGACAGTCTGGGCGTCGAGATCAACGTGGATCGTGTCCGTTTTCGCGACATCCATCAGCCGGTCCACCGCATCCTGCGGCAAGGCGACCGTCAATATGCCGTTCTTGAAGGCGTTACCGGAAAAGATATCCGAAAAACTTGGTGCGATCACGACTTTGACACCCATGTCCGCCAGTGCCCAGGCGGCATGTTCCCGGCTGGAGCCGCACCCGAAATTGTCACCGGCAATCAAGATCGGACTGCCGGTATATCTCGCGTCGTCAAACACATTGTCCGGTTGTTGCCGAAGAGCCTCGAAGGCCCCTTTGCCGAGCCCCGACCGGCTAATGGTTTTCAGCCACTTGGCGGCGATAATCATGTCGGTGTCGACATTCTTTACACCAAATGGATAAGCGTGCCCTTCAACTGTCGTGACCGGTTCCATTAGCGCGACGTCTCCCCGACGCGCACTGGATCCGCATCATCCGCCGCACGGCTGAGACTCGCGGCCATGACGGCACTCGCCAGCGCGCCTGCGGCCAGCACCCAAAAAAATGCTCTCATACAGTCTCTCCCACCAATTCCCTTATATCGGTCAAGTGGCCGGTAATCGCCGCAGCGGCCGCCATAGCCGGCGATACGAGATGAGTGCGCGCGCCCGGACCCTGCCGCCCCATGAAATTGCGATTGGACGTGGAAGCACAGCGCTCCCCACTGGGCACCTTGTCCGGGTTCATGCCAAGACACATCGAGCAGCCGGGCTCCCGCCACTCGAACCCGGCATCAAGGAATATCCGGTCCAACCCTTCAGCTTCGGCCTGGCGCTTTACCAGGCCGGAACCCGGCACGACCAGAGCCTGCCGGATACGGCTTGCCACCTTGCGTCCCTTCACCACCTGGGCGGCAGCGCGCAGATCCTCGATACGACTATTGGTACAACTGCCGATAAAGACGTGCTCGATCTCGACGTCCTGCATCCGCTGCCCCGCCGCGAGGCCCATATATTCAAGCGCATTTTGAGCCGCCACTCGCTTGGAAGGGTCCGCGAAGCTGTCCGGCGACGGCACGACGCCGGTGATCGCCACCACATCCTCGGGGCTGGTTCCCCAGGTAACCGTGGGCACGATGTCGGCCGCGTCGATCACCACCGAGCGATCAAATTTCGCGCCCGGATCGGTCGCAAGCGCCTTCCACCAGACAACTGCGGTGTCCCAGTCGGCTCCCTTTGGCGCCATGGGACGTCCCCGGAGATAGGCGAACGTCTTCTCATCAGGCGCGAACAGGCCCGCGCGCGCTCCGGCCTCTATCGACATATTGGAAACGGTGAGCCGCCCCTCCACGGACATTTCCTCAAACACGTTGCCGCGATATTCGATGACGTGGCCAGTGCCTCCGGCCGTACCGATTACCCCAATGATGTGCAGGACCACATCCTTGGGCGTGACGCCCGGCCCGAGGCTCCCTTCGACGCGCACCTCCATTGTCCGGCTGGGTTTGAGGAGCAGCGTCTGCGTCGCCAGAACGTGCTCGACCTCGCTGGTGCCGATCCCGAAGGCGAGCGCTCCAAGTGCGCCATGCGCGGCCGTGTGGCTGTCCCCGCACACCAGGGTCGTGCCCGGCAATGTAAAGCCCTGTTCCGGCCCGACGACATGGACGATGCCCTGCTCCGTATCCGTCGCGCCGATATACCTGACACCGAATTCGGGAGCGTTCCTTTCAAGCGCCGCCAGTTGCTGGGCGCTTTCCGGATCGGCGATCGGCAAGCGGTTGCCTCGCGCATCGAGCCTTGGGGTCGTCGGCAGATTGTGATCCGGCACCGCCAAAGTAAGGTCGGGGCGACGAACCTTGCGGCCTGCCATCCGCAACCCCTCGAACGCCTGGGGACTTGTGACCTCGTGGACCAGATGACGGTCGATATAAATGAGACAGGTGCCGTCTTCACGCCGTTCCACGACGTGGGCGTCCCATATCTTCTCATACAATGTACGTGCTTGCGTCATACCCCGTTCCCTAGACCATTTTTGCGGCAGCCGTAAACGGCCAATGACAGGGAAAGTGGCCAGTTCCGCTCAGGTGCAGCCGGCCTGCGGGCCGGATCAAACGGCATATGGTGCTTAGGCGTCCACGCCGCCACACCGTCATTTCATCGATATCGGTTTGACAGCACCCCATTAGGGGCGGATGTTAACCATAAATACCGAGCAAACAGGGAGACTCCGATGAAATTCGCCATCGCCGCGTTAACCATGACCTTGCTTTCAGGCACTTTACCATCGACCGCAGCCGCTTTGACCGTCATCGACACTGGCAATTACAGCACAGGCGAGTATGTCTTTCGCAGCGGATCTTTCGGCCTTTCTCCGGGCAAGTATCGCGCCACCCTCACTTTTTCCTCGACACCGTCCTTTTTTTGGCAAGGTTATGTCGAGAAGCAGACCGTAACAAACTTCTTCTGCGAAGATCCTTCGACATCCGGCACGTTCAACTGCGGCGGTGATGGCGTGCCCACACTTTACGATTTCGTTCCGGTCACTCCAACCCGCTACGTCGCGAATATAACCGTCAATCCGTTTAAAACCGTTCCTTTTGTGAGCGACCCGATCGTGCGCTATGACGAATTCGACAGTTGCTGCGATTATTACAATTTCGAATTTGATGCAGGTGAAGCCGGAAGCTACGCCCTCACATTAGGCGCGATACCGGAACCCGCGAACTGGGCCATGATGATTGTCGGACTTGGCGCTGTCGGAGCGGTAATGCGCCGCCGCGCAAGACATGTTGCCATTGCGGCATAGCTGACGTCATCGAGACGTTGCAGGCTATAGACTTAGCGAGACCATTGCGGCGGTGTGCCGGTTCTGATTGAACCGGCCCCCGTCCACCCCTCCCTCGAAATCACTCATAGCTCGTCAGTGCTGGCAATACCGACAAGCGCCGTCCCTTCTATCGGGGATCTGTCAACCGCCTGACCGGGCGCAAGGTAGAGAACCTCACCCGGGCGTGCACAACTGCCGCCGCCTGTCACTTCACCCGACAGCGGAACGACCCACATGGCCCGCTCCATCCGGTTCGCGCGAGCGGAATACAGGTCCCGACTGAACAGAACGTCGAACTGCGGGAAGTGGACAAGCGGCTGTTCCACCGCCCCATCCGGGTTGACGTGGAGCACATGGTCATCGGGATAGGGGCCTGCCATCGCGACATCGACCGCATCGTCAAGGTGAAGCTCTCGCGGGCGGCCGTGGTCATAGAGACGGTATGTAACATCGATATTCTGCTGAAACTCGATCAGCGAAATACCTGCGCTCATCGCATGGATCGTGCCGGCCGGCACCTTGTAGAATTCACCCTGTTGGATTGGGCGCCAATCGAGCAGGTCCGCGATGGAACCGTCGAGCGCAGCGTCCCTGAGTTCCTGCCGCGCCAGGGTCCTCTTGAGGCCCAGCCCGAGCATCGCGCCCGGCTCTGCGTCAATTATGTACCAGCATTCGTTCTTGCCGAAGCGCAGGCCGCGCGCATGGGCCTGCTGATCGTCGGGATGCACCTGAACCGACAGCTTTTCACTGGTGAACAGATATTTGACCAGCACCGGCAGGAATATGCCGTCGTCAGGCTCAAACCAGATCTCGCCCACCGGAGCGCCTGCATGGCCGGCGTACGCCGCGACGGAATCGAACGGGGGCGGCAATATCGACCGCCCCCAGGGTTTTTCAAACAGTTCGGGCACCAGTTTCATCGTGCCGCACTAATGCATTTCTGCGGCAATGATCCAGCGGCTATTTTCTCTTTCCACTGTCCTTCCTGATGCCTTTCGCATCAAGCCAGGCGCTGATTTCAGGCCTGAGCCGAGCGCGCGTGACCGCCCGCGTCCTGATCGCGGCAATGGCGCGATCCGTCACCTTGCGCGACTCCGGCGTCAGATACTGCTGCGCATAAGCCGCGAGCTTGTCCGCCATTGCGGGGTCGGCCGATCCATTGCCCAGACGGGCAAGCGCCTGGCTGCGCGCCGACGCGTCGATCAGGGCCTCATATTTCTCACGGTTCGCAAGAACGAAGTCGACCGCCTGCATGTCATGCTCCCCAGCGACGGCGGAGACGATCGCGGCGCTGGTGGTCTTTCCAGGCTCGTCTGTAAGAGCGAGATCGAGCGCGCGTGCGGAGAGTTTCTGGTCCCTCGCCGCTCCAAGCAGGGCGAAGAGCTGAGCCTTCTCGAGCGCCGATGGCGCAGCGTTGGCCATCGCCCGGAGGCTGTCCCATGTCGGCTGATCGGCGTTTTTCGCCACGATGCCAAGCCACACGAACTTGAGGGGTCCGTCCAGCGACTTCGGCTCTGTCGTCAGCGCGCCGAAACGGCGGCGCGCCTCGGCCACAACGGCGGCATCGCCCATATCGCCCAACGCGCTGATCAGCGATTGACGCAGTAGCGGAACCTGCGGTCCCTCGCCCGCCTTCGCGTCAAAACCAATACGATGGAGGATGGGCGCAAGCTTACCCGATGCGTAGGCGAGGACCCGCGCCTGAGTGGTTTCGTCCCCTTCGAACATCCCGTGCGTCGCAGACAGATATTCAGGCAGGGCGGCAAGGATCACGTCGCTGGCGCCCGCAGGCACCGCATCGACGAGGTCCAGCGACCGGGCAATGGGCTGGTAGCCGGCAAGCCCCAGCTGCCAATTGTCGGCGAGCAGGCCCGACTGGTCGATTGACGGCAACTTGGTAAAATCCCTGGCGAGCGCCGAGACATTCCGTGCGGGATAGAGCGAGCGATAATAGCCCGCCTGCCCGGCATTGATCACATAGGCACCGCAACCGGGCAGTGTGATTGTCCCCTTGCCGTCCAGAACGAGAGAGCGCGCCTCTCCCCCAATCACCTGCGCTTTTACGGGCACGTGCCAGGACAACGGCGTCTTATCCTTCTGGTCACGGCTGAATTCGCTTTGGCTCAGGGTGAGCGTCGTGGCACCATTGGCGCATCGCGCGGCATTGACCGTCACCAGCGGTATTCCCGGCTGGCTCGTGAAATCATGCGCGACAGTGACCAGCCCCTTCGCGCCGGCCGCCTCAACCGCTTTCCACAGGTCGGCGGTCACCGTGTTGCCATAGGCGTGCTGTTTCATATAGGCGCGGATGCCGTCTCGCCACACGTCGGCTCCGGCAAAGCTTTCCAGCATGGCGATCACCGCCTCGCCCTTCTGATAGGTGATAGCGTCGAAGGCCTGATTGACCTCGTCAACGGTGTTGATTTTCTGCACGACCGGATGGGTCGTGCTGTAAGCATCGAGGCCCATGGCCGCCTCGCGCCCCTCGACGCGGGTGAGCAGCATCTCCCACTCGGGCTTCATGACATCGGAAACCTTGGTCGCCATCCAGCTGGCAAAACCTTCGTTGAGCCATAGATCGTCCCACCATGACATGGTGACGAGATTGCCGAACCATTGATGCGCGGCTTCATGGGCGACGATCTCATACACCCGGCGTTTGGAAGCCTCTGACGTCGAGGCGGGATCCACCAGCATCGCCCGCTCAAAGGTGAAAATCGCGCCCCAATTCTCCATCGCCGAAAAGAACTGGCTCTGCCCGGGACCGGCAACATTATCGAGCTTGGGCAGCGGAAAAGGCGTGCCGAAATAGTCATTGTACCAGGGCAGGATCTCCGTCGCGGCATCAAGCGCGAGCTGCGCCTTCTTCACATTGCCCTTGCCGGTGACGACGCCGACCTCTGTCCCACCCACCTTGGCCGTCATACGCTCCAGCTCACCCATTCCGAGGAACAGCAGATAGGTCGACATCTTGGGCGTCGTGCCGAAGGTAACGAGCGTGGTGCCGTCCTTTTGCGGGGCGTTCGCGGCAACCGGCATGTTGCTGACCGCCATCTGCCCCTCCGGTACGATGACGGAAAGGTCGAAGGTCGCCTTGTAGCTGGGCTCGTCCCAACTGGGGACGAAGCGGCGGGCGTCGGGCGCCTCGAACTGGGTAAAGAGCGCCCGTTTCGACGCCCCGGCGTTATCTGTATAATCCAGCGCGAACAGGCCGTTTGCCTGCTGGCTGATGACCCCTGCATAGCTGAAAGCGAGCGTGTATTTGCCGGGTTTCAATTCCTGCGGGAAGGACACGGTCGCCGTCTGCGCGGCCGCATCCACCGCCACCGTCCCCGCGAGCGGTTTCTTCTGTCCCTGCGCCGTCACTCCGGCGCTATCGAAGGTCAGTTCATTCGCGTTGAAGACGATGGCGCGCGTGGCCTGCCTCAGCTCGACATCGATCGCCGCCTCGGCGGAAAAGCGCAGGTTGAGCGCATCAGGCCGAACCTTAATCCTGTAATGACCGGGTACGACTGTACGGGGAAGCTGCGTCGTGACACCGGGCGCCGGTCCGTCACCCGTCTGGGCCAGCACCGCAGAGGGCGTGAGCGGGATCAGGGCGAGAGCAGCCGGCGCCACGGTGCACGAAAAACGCACAAATTTTGAGAAAAGAGTCATGTGGTCAAGCTCCCGACAGCAAGCTTTCGATGGACAGCGGGGATCGCGCCGAAGCGCCCCTTGGTGATCCCGCTGCGGCGAGCGGTCAAGCCGCAAAATCCGCACATAACTTAGCTATCGCGACGGGTGAACGGGCGATGAATAGTCTCGATCGGGGCGCGCAAGGCGGAACCCAAAGACAGCGAAAGCCCCGTCTCCAATCCATCGATATGCGTGAGCAATCGTCGGGATGAAGGCGGGGCCCTTCGCATCATCACCTTTCGGTGAGATGGCTTCCGGTTGATCGTCCGTGCTTCCCGCTTGTGTGCAAGCATTCGACTCGGATGGGATCAATCAGGAAGTTGATGCTACGCCTGTAAGTGGCCGGCCACAACGCGGATGCGACGAATTGCATGGCGTGCGACGAACCGTGGTCCGCCCCGTCACCTTGCCCCCACAAGCCCGGCCGCGACATAATCGGCGATAGCCATCGACGCTGTGAGGCCCGGGCTTTCAATACCGAAGAGCGCAGCCAGGCCCGGCAGGCCGTGCACCTCCGGCAAATGAATGACGAAATCCGGCTGAGGCTCTCCATGTCCATGGATCTTGGGCCGTATGCCTGCATAATCGGGCGTCAGCACCGCCCCATCAACGCCCGGCCAGTAGCGCCTGATCGCCTCGAGAAACGAAGGCAAACGATCGACGGAGACGGAGTAATCCTCACGCTCGACCCACTGGATGTCCGGCCCGAAACGGGCGATCCCGCCTATGTCCCGGCGATAGTGGCAGCCAAGCGATCCCGGCACGGGCAACGGGTAGATCAGCCGAGAAAAGGGCGACGGCCCTTGCAGGGTGAAATAGCTTCCCTTTGCCAGGTGACCGGGCGGGATGAGCGAAGCCGGGAAGGCATCGAGAGCCGACGCCGCCGCCTGCGCC
>DASULD010000007.1:0-15378 GCA_036278355.1 Sphingobium sp. | reverse complement strand
CCGGACCAGGGATAACCGAAGAGCCGGCGATCCATACGAGATCGTCCAAAAATATCAGCAACTTGAACTTGGAATGTAGCAAGGTGACGAACAAACAGGATAATAAATCACCAAATAGGTAATTTTGTTCTGTCCTACAGCGTCACGCTCGGTTTAAGAGAGTCGGCATGATGGCGGAATGCGGCGAAGGGAACCACCCCGCAGTAGCACACTTCCGAACAGCAGCGGGTCGAAAAGTCAACCGACCGTAACGAACCATATTGGAAAATACTCATCGCAGCGGCGACGGCAAACGGGCTGGGGCTTCAGAGCCACCGGCCTTTTTCATGTCGCCGCCATGCGGAAGTGGAGGCATCGATGACCGGGCAGGTAAAGGACGGCGATGAGATGGAGGTCCGTCGCGGGGGGCGGCCCGGGCCGGGAACCCACCGCCCGCAGCGGCGCAAGAGGCGTCCTTGCGGCCTGTCCCGCGCGCGGCGGGACCAGTTCCTGCAGGCACTGGGCGAAAGTTGCAACGTGTGCCACGCGGCGCGGATCGCGGGGACCAGCACGACCAGCATCTACGACCTGCGCAGGCGCGACCCCGGCTTCGCGGCCGAATGGGCGCAAGCGCTGGAACAAGGCTATGCGGAACTCGAGATGCAGTTGCTGCGCCAGTCCATTTTCGGCAGCGAGACCACCGAAACGGTGCTCGACAGCGCCGAACCCGGACGGGAAAAAGTAAAGACGCTGCACAGCTATCCCCACGCAACCGGGCTTCGCCTGCTGCTGTCGCATCGGGCGGAGGTTACCGCCTATCGGCAGAGCAAGGCCGCAGCGCCGCCGAGCGGCGAGGAACTGCGCGAAAAGATCTTGCAGGAGCTTGACGCTGTGGGCGAACGGTCCGGCAAGGACGGCAACGCGGGAGGCAACGCAGAGTCATGAGCCAATCCCTGTTCGAGCGGCTGTCCGACCTGCCGCACGAGCGGCGGGATGCCTTCATCGCCCGCCTCGACGACGTGGCACGCGAAGCCCTGCTCCATAACTGGCAGGTAAGGGCGCGCCCAGAGCAGCTCCCTCCGCCGGGCGCGTGGCGCATATGGCTGATGCTGGCGGGGCGGGGCTTTGGCAAGACACGGAGCGGGGCCGAATGGGTGCGCGCCATCGCGGAAACCGACGGGACAGCGCGCATCGCCCTGATCAGCGCCACGCCGCAGCAAGCGCGCAGCGTGATGGTGGAGGGCGAGAGCGGAGTACTCGCGATCGCCCCTCTCACCGAGCGGCCGATCTGGCATCCGGCGCTCCGCCGTCTGGTCTGGAGGAGCGGGGCGCAGGCGACGCTGTACGGCGCCGCCGATCCGGAAAGCCTGCGCGGCCCGCAGTTCACGCATGGATGGGCCGACGAGATCGCGAAATGGCCCTACGCCGAAAGCGCCTGGGACAACCTGATGATGGGTCTGCGTATCGGCCGCTATCCGCGCGTGGTGGCAACCACGACACCCCGCCCGGTGTCTCTGATCCGCCGGCTGGTCGCGCAGCAGGACGTGGCGGTCACGCGCGGACGAACGATCGACAACAGCGCCAACCTCGCGCCCGATTTCCTTCGGTCCATGCAGCGCGATTATGGTGGCACCACGCTTGGCCGCCAGGAGCTGGACGGCGAGTTGATCGAGGAACTGGACGGTGCGTTGTGGACGCGCGCGGCAATCGAACAGTGCCGGATGCGGCGCGACACGCTGACCCGGCTGGGCGAGCCTCCGTTCACCCGCGTCGTGGTGGCGGTCGACCCGCCCGCGAGCGCGACCGGCGACGCGTGCGGCATCGTCGTGGCGGCGCGCGGCACGGACGGGCGCGGCTATGTGATCGACGACGCGAGCGTGGCGGGCGCCAGCCCCGAGCGATGGGCGGCCGAGACGGTACGGGCGGCGATGCGGCACGGGGCGGACCGCATCATAGCGGAGGCGAACAATGGCGGGGCGATGGTGGAAAGCGTGCTGCGCGCGGCGGAAGCGGACCTGCCGGTCAGGCTGGTTCACGCGAGCCGGGGCAAAAGCGCGCGCGCAGAGCCGGTGGCGGCGCTGTACGAGCGGGGTCGCGTCTGCCACGCGGGGGCGTTCCCGCAGCTGGAGGACCAGATGTGCGGCCTTATGATCGGCGGCGGTTATGCCGGACCCGGACGATCGCCCGACCGGGCCGACGCGCTGGTGTGGGCGCTGACCGAGTTGATGCTCGGGCGGCGCGGGCATCACGCGATCCGGTCGTTGTGATGGCGTGGACGCCGCCTCGACTCGTGCCGTTCTGACTAGACCGGCGCGAGCCCGATTGTTTGTTTTCCTCCACGGAGTGACTTCATGAAACTGTTCGGATGGAAGGGCGGCGCGGGTGCGCCGCGCCCGCCGCTGTCGCGTGCCTATGGGCCGGGCTGGGGTTGGGGCGGGAGCGGTGCGCCGATCGGCGAATGGCCCGCGCACTATGAACCGCAGGTCCGTGCCGCCGTCATTGCCAACCCGGTTGCGCAGCGGGCGGTGCGTCTGGTGACGGAGGCGGCGGGAGGAGCGCGCATTCTCGCCGGAGGGGCAAGCCCGGCGGACAATGTCCGGGCGCGCGATCTGGTACGCCATGTTTCTGCCGCGCAAGGACTGGTCGAGACACTGGCGCTCCACCTGCTGCTCCACGGCAACGGCTATGTGCAGATCGCCTGCGATGCCGCGGACCAGCCCGCCGAGCTGTTCGCGCTGCGGCCCGAGCGGGTGAGCGTCGAGGTCGATGCGCGCGGGTGGCCCGTTGCCTATCAGTACCGGGTCGGCGAACGCGTCATACGCCTCGTCGCCGAAGACGGCGCGGGGCGGCCGGCGATCGTCCACCTGAAGGCCGCCCATCCGCTGGACGATCATTATGGGCTGGGATGCGCGGGTGCGGCGGCAGGCGCGGTCGCGATCCACAATGCGGCGACGCAGTGGAACAAGGCTCTGCTGGACAATGCCGCGCGGCCTTCCGGCGCCCTCGTCTATGACAGCGGCAGTGACGGCGCGATGCTTTCGGCCGAACAGTTCGCCCGGCTGAAGGCCGAAATGGAGGCCGCGTTCCAGGGCGCGGCGAATGCCGGGCGGCCAATGCTGCTCGAAGGCGGCCTGAAGTGGCAGTCGCTCAGCATGTCGCCCGCCGAGATGGATTTCGTCGCGCTGAAGGCTGCGGCGGCGCGGGAGATCGCACTCGCCTTCGGGGTGCCGCCGATGCTGCTCGGCCTGCCCGGCGACAACAGCTACGCCAATTATCGCGAGGCCAACAAGGCGCTGTGGCGGCAGACGATATTGCCGATGCTGGCGAAGATATCCGGCGGGATCGCGCAGGGACTGCGCGGGTGGATGCCGGGGCTGGAGCTGTCCGCCGACGCCGACGCCGTGCCCGAGCTGGCCGAGGAACGCAGCGCCCATTGGGAACGGATCTCCGCCGCGCCCTTCCTCACCAATGAGGAAAAACGGGCGCTGCTCGGCTTTGGGCAGCAACTCGTCACGGGAGGAGAGGCATGAGGGGCAGCGACATGCTGGCGGGTCTGGTGGCCCAGGCCGAAGGCGCAGGCGGCGATCTGGTGATGATCCGCGCGCTGATCGAAGAGGCAAGCGAGATGGGGGCGGCCCGCACGCTCGACCGGCTCGGCCTCAACGACAGGGCGGCCGAGCAGGATGTGCGGGAGCTGCGCGAGCTGCTGTCCGCCTGGCGCGACGCCAAGACGGCGGCGAAGAACGCGATCGTCGGCTGGCTGATCCGGGCGGCGCTCGCGCTGATGCTGATCGGCATGGCGGTCAAGCTGGGGCTGTTCGGCCTGGTGAAGGCATGAGCGCAATCAGGTTCGCAGGCTATGCCGCGCTGTTCGACCGGGAGGACCGAGGCGGAGACATCATCCGGCGCGGCGCGTTCGCGCGAGCGATCGAACAGTGGCGCGGGCGCAAGCTGTCGCTGCTGTGGCAGCACCGGCCCGACAGGGTGATCGGCACGATCGAGATGCTGGCCGAAGATACGCGCGGGCTGCGCGTCATCGGACGGGTGAACGCCAACGAGGATGGCGAGGCGGGGCGGTTGCTGAAAGACGGACAGGTAAGCGGCCTGTCCTTCGGATACCGGGTCGCGCGCGCAGACGGAAAGGCGCCCAGGGTGCTGAAGGACCTGGACCTGGTGGAGGTCAGCCTCGTCACCTTTCCGATGCAGCCGGGTGCAAGGGTGCACGCGGTGGAGGAATGATCAGACATTACCGTCTGTTTTCAGCAGTTCGACCGAACCAGGCGGCGCTTTGGAGCCGCTTTTTTTATTTCCACGGCTAGATGCAGGAGAAGCCTATGTATGAAGTGAAAGCCGATGCGCTGGAAGAGAGCTTTGACGCCCTCAGCCAGGCGGAGAAGATCGCCACGCTGGAAGCCGACATGGCCGCGCTGAAAGGCCAGGTGGCGGCGACGTCGAGAGCCGCAGTGGAACGTCCCGCGCTCGACGGCGTGAAGGGCGCGCAGGAAGACCCGGCGAAGCAGGCGTTCGTCGAGCGCTATCTGAGGCGCGGACAGGAAGCAGGCGTTGAGCTCAAAAGCTTTTCGGGCGCGAGCGGCGGCGCAGGCGGCTTTGCCGTGCCGCGCGAAATCGACGCGCAGATCGAGACGCTGTTGAAGGCGATTTCCCCCGTCCGCGCGGTCGCCAATGTGGTGAAGACCGGTTCGGCCGGATACCGCAAGCTGGTGACGAGCGGGGGCACGCCCTCGGGCTGGGCCAGCGAAACCGGTACACGGCCCGAAACCGGAACCCCGACCTTTAACGAGATCGTGCCGCCATCGGGCGAACTGTACGCCAATCCCGCCGCGTCGCAGGCGATGCTGGATGACGCCCAGTTCGATGTCGAGGCGTGGCTGGCGGGCGAGATCGCCATGGAATTCGCACGGGCGGAAGGCGCGGCGTTTGTTTCCGGAACCGGCACCAATCAGCCCAAGGGGTTCCTTACCTACACCACCACCAATGAGGTGGACGGGGTGCGCGCGTTCGGCACATTGCAATATGTGGCGAGCGGCGCGGCCGGCGCCTTCATCGCGTCGAACCCGCAAGACCGCCTGATCGATCTGGTTCAGGCGCTGAAGTCGCCATATCGCCAGGGGGCGGCCTGGGTCATGAACAGCGCGACGCTTTCCGTCATCCGCAAGTTCAAGACGGCGGACGGCGCGTTCCTGTGGCAGCCCTCGCTCAGTGCGGAGCAGCCCGCGACGCTGCTCGGCTATCCGGTGATCGAAGCCGCCGACATGCCGGACATCGCCGCCAACAGCCTGTCGATCGCGTTCGGCAATTTCCAGCATGGCTATGTCATCGCGGAACGCAGCGAGACCAGCATCCTGCGCGATCCGTACAGTAACAAGCCGTTCGTGCATTTCTATTCGGTCAAGCGGATCGGCGGAGCGGTCGCGAACAGCGAGGCCATAAAGCTGATGAAGTTCGCCGCAAGCTGATCGGTTCGCGCAAAGGCGCGGAGGGCTCAAGGCACGTGCTGTTGTGGCGACAGCAGACACCACGGCCGGGCCTTGAGGCCTCCGCGTCCTCCGCGCGAAATTTTCCTACTGACAGACGGGGCGGCAAATGACGGTAACAATGACGGCGGTGGCGCAGGGCGTCATCGATGCCGCTGCGGCCGAAACCAAGGCATGGCTGCGGATCGAGATGGCGAGCGACGATGCCACGATCGCAAGCCTGGTTCGCGCGGCGATCGGCATGGCCGAAGATTTCTGCGCACAGATGATGTTCGCGCGGACCGGCACGGAGATAGTGACCGCTGGCACGGAATGGCGGCGGATGCGCGCCTGCCCCGTGCGCAGCATCACGGCGGCACGCGTGCTGGGGCTTGACGGCACGATGAGCGTCCTTGCCGCCGACGCCTACGCGATCGACATCGGCGCCGACGGGGACGGCTGGTTCCGGCTCAGGCAACAGAGCGGGGAGAGCCGGGTCGAAGCCGACCTGACCGCAGGCGTCGCGAGCGACTGGCAGAGCCTGCCCGATCCGTTGAGGCAAGGGATCGTGCGGCTGGCCGCGCACCTGTTCGTCGAACGAGAGGCGAGCGGACCCGCGCCCGCGATCGTCACCGCGCTGTGGCGCCCCTGGCGCAGGATGCGGATGCGATGAGCACGCTGGAAGGTACGCTGCGCCGCGGCGTGCGGATCGCGCAGGGGCGGGCCGAACGCAGGCGCCGCGAGATTTGCGAGGAGGCGCAGGCGATGGGCGTGTCCGCGCGGGTGGAAGACAGCGCGGTCGTGCTGGAAGGGCGCGGCCTGCTCGATCGCTGGTTGCGGGACGCGCAGCTGCGCGATGTTGGGAGGATCATGCCGTGAATGCGGAAAGCGACATCCGGGCCGCGGTCGTTGCGCTGCTGCGCGGCGACGCCGCGCTGATTGCCCTGGTCAACAGGGTGCATGACGGGCCGCCGGTCAAGGCAACGCCCCCCATGCTGATCGTAGGCGAATGTTCAGGCGCGGACTGGGGAACCAAGGACAGAGCGGGGCGTGAATTGAGACTGGCGATCACGATCGAGGACGATCTCGAAACGGCGGCACGGATCGGAGGGATCATGCCCGTCGCCGACGCGGCGGTGCAGGGGTTGACCAGTGCGGTCGGCGCATGGCGAGTGGGCAGCCTGCGGATGATCCGATCACGCCTGCTGCGAACCGGCGCCGGACGATGGAATGCGCTGCTCGATTATCGTATCCGGGTGCTCGCGACGTAGAACCGTCGCGGGTGCGCCTTAATTGGCGCCGTCGAAATCGCCGGTCATCTTCTCGATATATTCGCTGACCTGATCGTCCGCATCGCCCCTCGCATCATCGGCGCTCATACCGTCGGCCTGATCGGCTGCCACCAGCGCGGTGCGGAACGCCGTCTCCTTGTCGGCGCATTTCGACTTCAGCCCCGCAAGGAATTCCTCACGCGGCATTTTCCGGTCTACCGCGTCGTTGGTGAAGCCACTGAGGCACGAGGCGTAGGCCTGACGCGTCTTGGGCACCGCATCGGCGGGAGCGGTGGCCAGGATCATCGCAACCAGAATCATGAAAACCTCTCCATCATGTCGTGCGGCCGAAGAACGAAGCGATCCCCGCGGCGACCATTTTCCGGAAGGAGTATATCGCAATGAGCGTCGAAAAAGGAAGCGCGTTCTTATTGAAGATCGGCAATGGCGACCTGCCGCTGACCTACACCACCATAGCCGGACTGAGGACCACCCAATTGTCGGTGAGCGGCGAGGCCGTGAACGTCACGAGCAAGGATTCGGGCGGCTGGCGGGAGCTGCTGTCGGGAGCGGGCGTCCGGTCGGTCAGCGTATCCGCCGCTGGCATCTTCACAGGATCGGCGGGCGAGGTGAAGGTCCGCACCCATGCCTTGACCGGCATCATCGACGATTATGAGCTGAGCTTCGAAAGCGGCGAGCGGATGCGCGGCCGGTTCCTGGTGGCTCGGCTCGATTATGCCGGCGACTATAACGGCGAGCGCAATTACGCGATCAGCCTGGAAAGCTCCGGCGCGGTGACGAGCCTGTGAGTGGCGGCATGACCAACAGCCTGCGCGGCGAGGCGGAAATTTTCGTCCATGGCGAGCGCCTGAAGCTGCGGCCCAGCTTTGCCGCGCTGGTGATGGCGGAGGACGAGCTGGGCCCGCTGTTCGCGCTGGTGGAGCGAGCAGCGGCAGGTGAACTGCGCCTCGCGGAGATGGCCGCGTTGTTCTGGCACTGCCGCCGCGACTGGCCGGAGGCCGTGACGCGAGAGGATGTGGGCGAGGCGATCGCCGCACAGGGGCTGGTCGCGGTAACACCCGCGCTCAAGACGATCCTCGGGCAGATATTGTCGGGCCGGGGATGACGGGTTTTCGCGAGCCGTCTCCGCACAGTGAGGTGTTCGGCGCGGCGGCGCTGAGGCTCGCGGGGCTCGCGGGCTGGCATCTGGGCTGGTGCCCCGACCAGTTCTGGAACGCGACACCCGCGGAAATGGAAGCAGTGGTGACGGCGATGCTGGGCGGCAGTGCGGCGGAGGGCGGTTCAATGCCCCCGACGCCCGGCGAGATCGCGCGGCTCAAGGAGATGTTTCCCGATGGATGAGGAAATCGACCGGCTCGTGGTTTCGGTGCGCGCCGACACGCAGAGCTTCACAAAGGACGTCGCCGACATGCGGGCAGGTCTGGAAGGCCCGCTGGCGACCGGCGCGGAACGGGCAGGCCGGGCCATCGAAGGGGGACTGCTGCGCGCGGTGCGCACGGGCAAGTTCGGGTTCGAGGATCTGCGGCGGGTCGCCTTGTCGGTGCTCGATGCGATTGCCCGCGACGCGATGCGCGCTGGTCTGGGGACACTGGGTGGCGGCAGCAGCCCTGGAGGCGGCATCTTGGGCGGTGTGCTGAGCGTCGCCGGTGCCCTTTTCGGCGGCGCACCGGGGCGGGCGACGGGAGGGCCGGTGTCCCCCGGCCGCGCCTATCGCGTGGGCGAAAGTGGACCGGAACTGTTCGTGCCCACATCGAGCGGGCGGATTATCGCGGCAAACCAGGGCGGCGGGCGGGACGTGCGGGTGACGATCAACGTCAACGCGCCGCAGGGCGAAGGGCCGCAGGCGCTGGCCCGCAGCGCGCGGCAGATTGCGCGGAACATAAGGACAGCGTTGAGAGAATAGGTTTCTGGTCAGGATGACCACCCCCCTGTTCCGAAACGCTAAACCCAAGGAAAAATCATGGCTTACTGGCTGGCGTCCATGGGCGGCGGGCAGGAGAAAGGCGTCGTCAAGCGCTTCTCCCCCGCATACTGGACGGTCAATTTTCCACGTCCAATGATGGCGAGCGTGGTGACGGCCGCGCCCGATGCGCTGCGCGTCGACGCGGTTTTCTATGGATCGGGCGACCTTGCCGGTCTGATCTGGGAAGCGCAGGACAAGTGGGACCACCCGCTTCTTGCCTATGAGACGAGCCGCGATTTCCGCAGTTGCCAGCTCGCCTTCCACTGGACGAGCAGCGGCATAAAGCCGCTCGACGCGATCAACGGACCCACGCTGACAATCGAGGGGCGGGACCAGTCGGGCAACCCCCGAAGCTGGTATGTGCGCCTGTGGAACTATGCCAGCGGAACGCCGGAGAATGCCGACATTCTCATCGACTTCAGCACGGTCGAGGGAGGGTTCCTGTTGCCCGCCGAAGCCGACCCTGTGTGGGCCGGGGACGTCGACCGCATGTTCATCTCCATCGTGCCCCCAGGCTATGACGCGGGATCGACGCCCTATCCGATCGGGCAGGAGGGCTGGATGGAACTCAGCGCCATCCGGTGCGACGGGTCGGGATCGGTCCTGACCATCGGCGACGTCATGCTGCCCGAGCATGGCCTTGGGATCGCAACCGGATATGACGACGCCTACAATCTGACACCCGAACGCGTGGTGCGCCAGATCCATGCCCTCGGCTATCGCGGCGACATACTGCATTATGTCGGCATGAGCCATTATTTCCGGCTCGTGGAAAACGGCGGCGGATACTATGCCAGCCTCGATGGCGGGGTTCTGAATACGCCCTGCGCCGCGTGGCATGCCAATTTAGCGGTCCGGGCGGGAACGATGGGCTTTGGCCTCATCTGGTCGCTTTCCTATGAACTGTTCGACCAGCATTGCTGGAACGACTGGAAGCAGCGCGCGGAGGACGGTTCCCCGGCGCTCACCGGCTGGTTGCCGCCCTCAACCCTGCTGTCGCCGGCACATACGGGAGCGATGGCGTATCTGCAGCAGGTGGGCGCAGCGTTCATCGCCTTCGCGGCGACGGCGGGTCTTACGCCGAAATTTCAAGTGGGCGAGCCATGGTGGTGGGTCATGAGCGACGGGCGCATCTGCCTTTATGACGACGCGGCAAAAACAGCGTTCGGAGGCAACCCCGTATCCATACCCGACATCAAGGCTGCGCTGAACGGAACGCAGACCACGCTGCTCGACGCGGCGGGCGTGCTGCTGGCGGCGTCGACGGCGGCGCTGGTGGCGGCGGTGAAGGCAGCCGCGCCCGCCACGGTAACGCATCTGCTCACCTATCTGCCGACCGTGCTCGATCCGGCGGCGCCCGAAGCGAAGCGGGCCAACATGCCGATGGGGTGGGCAAGACCCGCCTTCGACGTGTTGCAACTGGAGGATTATGACTGGGTGCAGGAGGGACGCGGCGCACTGACGTCGCGCGGGGTTGCCGCGGCGGAAACCCGGCTCGGCTACCCGGCGGAAGAGCAGCACTATCTTTCCGGCTTCGTCCTCAACGCGGCCGACGCCGGAATTTTCTGGCCGCGCATAGAAAAAGCGGCGCGGGCGGGCCAGGCGCGCGGCGCGGCCGCCGTCTTCATTTGGGCGCTGCCACAGGTGGCGCGCGATGGCTTTACCTATTTCGATCCGGGCGAAGGAGAGGATATGCAGGCGTTCGACGATGTGCTGTTTCCGCTGAGCATCGGGCGAGAGGCGAGTGTCGCCCCCGCCTTTTCGACCCAGACGGTCGAGAGTCTGTCCGGCCATGAGCGTCGCTCGTCCGACTGGGCCGACGCGCGGTTAAGCTTCGACGCGGGGCCGGGCGTCCGGTCCGAGGAGGACATCGCCACACTGATCGAGTTTTTCCGCGCCCGGCGGGGCGCAGCACGCGGCTTCCGCTTCACCGATCCACTCGACAATCACAGCGCCCCTGCCGGGCAGACGGTGACGGCGACCGACCAGCGGCTGGGCACCGGCGACGGTGCCACCAGCCAGTTCCGGCTCGCGAAATACTATGGCGGAGGGGCCGATGCACAGCAGCGCCTGATTACGCGGCCAGTCGCGGGGACATTGCGCGTCGCACTGGACGGCGCCGAACAGATGAGCGGCTGGCAGCATCTGGGCGGAGGTGTCATCGCGTTCGACGTCGCACCCCCATCAGGATCGATCCTTACCGCCGGGTTCCGCTTCGACGTGCCTGTCCGCTTTGCCGAGGACAGGCTGGAGGTGAACCGCGCGACTTTTGCCGCGGGCGATGCGCCGTCCGTGCCGCTGGTGGAGATACGCGAATGAGCGCCGACGCGATACTGGCGCAGGATCTGGTCGCGCTCGCCTTTTGCTGGCGCCTGGAACGCCGGGACGGGGTGACGATCGGCCTCACCTCGCACGACCGCGACCTTGTTACGGGAGGCGTCGTATACCGGGCCGCCCCAGGCCTCGTACCCTCGGCCATCTCGACAGGCATCGGCCTCGATCCCGAGAGCATGACGGTGAAGGGCGCCCTTACCAGCGACACGATCCGGGAGACCGATCTTGCAACCGGCCGGTGGGACGGGGCGGCGCTGTGGCTGTACCTTACCGAGTGGACGGATCCGGGCACCCTCTGGCTTGAGTTGATGCGCGGTGAACTGGGCGCGGTGGAGCAGCAGGGCGAGGACTTCTCGGTCGAGATTTCCGGGGCCGCGGCAGTCCTCAACGGCGAGGTAGCGCCCGAGACATCGCCCTCCTGCCGAGCGAGCCTGGGCGACAAGGCGTGCCGGATCGACCTCGCGGGGCGGCGCAGGCTGGCGGTCATATCCGGCGTCGCGGGTGACCTGGCGAGCGTAACCGGCGGCGGGCTCGTGCCTGGCCACTATGTGTTCGGATCGCTCCGCTGGCTCGAAGGCGGGAACTGCGGATTGATGCAGCCAATCATCGCCAATGACGCGACAAGCGTGAGGCTGGCCGAAGCGCCGCCCCTGCCCGTGACGGCCGGCACCCGCGCGCTCATCCTGGAAGGATGCGACAAGCAGATCACCACATGTTCGATGCGGTTTGCCAACGCGATCAATTTCCGCGGAGAGCCCTATCTGCCGGGGAGCGATCTTCTCACGCGCTACCCAGGCGCGAGCTGACTTGGCTCCGACGGTAATCTCGACGCGTGGCTTTCATGAAACGGGTCTTCCAACCATGAAAAGACAGGACAGGATTGTGACGGCGGCGCGGGCGGCGATCGGCGCGCCGTTCCGGCTGCATGGCCGGGATCCAGAAAACGGCCTCGACTGCGTCGGGCTTGCCGTGCTGGCGCTGGCGCGCGCCGGGCATGAGCGCGCGCAGGCATTGGCGCCCGCCGCATACAGCGTGCGCGGCGGCTGTGTCAGCCAATTCGCCGCAGCGTTACGGGCGGCGGGCCTAAGGCCCGTGCGGAAGGGCAAAGCGGGCGATCTGGTGCTGGTGCAGGCAGGTGTCGCCCAGTTCCACCTGATGATCGCATGCCCCGGCGGACATGTTCATGCCCATGCGGGACTGGGCCGCGTGGTGGAGATGCCCGGCACATCTCCGTGGCCGGTGATCGCACGCTATCGATGGGGGAAATAAATCATGGCGACGCTGGTATTGACGGTGGTTGGCACGGTGCTTGGCGGACCGGTGGGCGCGGCCATCGGCGCCGCCGTGGGGCAGGTGGTCGACAGCACGATCCTCTTCGCGCCCAAGGGACGGCGCGGCCCGCGCATCAATGACCTGCGCCTCCAGACATCACGCTATGGCGACCAAATTCCGAAGCTGTTCGGCACGATGCGGGTGGCAGGGTCGGTGATCTGGGCGACCGACCTCAAGGAACGGCGCAACAAGCAGGGCGGCGGCAAGGGCCAGCCGAGCGTCACCACCTACAGCTACAGCGCAAGCTTCGCGGTCGCGCTGTCGGCGCGGCGAATCCTGGAGGTCCGGCGCATCTGGGCAGACGGCAACCTGCTGCGCGGAGGGGCTGGCGATTTCAAGAGCGCCATAGGCGCGTTTCGCCTGCACGATGGTGGCGAGGACCAAGCGCTTGATCCATTGATGGCGGCGCAGGTCAGCAGCGGCATGGCGCCAGCCCATCGTGGCGTCGCCTGCGCAGTGTTCGAGGATCTCCAACTGGCGGACTTCGGTAATCGCATACCGTCGCTGACGTTCGAGGTGGTGTCGGACCTGGCGCCGGTCGAGGCCTCCGTGATCGCGGCGCAGATCAGTGGATACGCCATAGAGCCGGGAACGCCGGGCGAAACGCCGGCGCTCGCCGGCTATGCGGCAGGCGGTGGCAGCATCTCCGACGCGTTGTTGCCGCTGTCGCAAGGCTTCGATCTTGCGCTGAGGGCAAGCGGAGGGGGTATACGCCTGTCTGCCGTCGGCGCGAGCGAGGGCGCCATCGCCGCCGATCTCGTAGCAACCCGTTTCAACGGCAAGCCGGAGCGCGGGTGGCGCCTGACGCGCGGCCGAAGCGAGGATGTTCCGGTGCGTCTCGCGGTTCGCTATTATGATCCCGCAAGGGACTATCAGGCAGGGGTGCAGATCGCGACCCGCGCGGGTTCAGGACGCAAGCACGCGGATATCGACCTGCCCGCGGTATCAGACGCCATTGGCGCCCGCGCCCTTGCCGAGGAACGGCTACAGCGGATGTGGGCCGACCGGGGCGGTCTGGAACTGCGCTGCGACTGGCGCGCATTGACGCTGGAGCCGGGCGCAACCGTGACGGTCGAGACGCAACCAGGCCTCTGGCGCGTGGAACAGCGGGAGTGGCAGAGCATGGGTGTGCGCCTGACACTGAGGCGTTGCGACAGTGGCGTGGTTGCGCCGCCATCGGCGCATCCGGGTGTCATCGTCGCGCAACCGGATGTGGCGCATGGATCCACGACCTTGATTGTCGCAGATCTGCCGGTGACCGGAGACACGCTGCCTGCGGGCCCGGTGGTGGTTGCGGCTGCGGCGGGCGCGCAGACGGGGTGGCGATCCGCCGAACTGTTCGTCAAGGACCAGGCGACGGCCGCCCTCACCTCAATCGGCGGGACAGCCGCGCCCGCGATCATCGGTACGGTACTTGGACTGCCCAACGCCGGTGTACAGCCCCATCTCTTCGACACGGTGTCAGCCGTCGATGTACAATTGCTCAATGGGGAGATGATGCTGACGG
This sequence comes from Sphingobium sp., assembly GCA_036278355.1. Lineage (GTDB taxonomy): Bacteria > Pseudomonadota > Alphaproteobacteria > Sphingomonadales > Sphingomonadaceae > Sphingobium. The sequence goes on along the minus strand of DASULD010000007.1, from coordinate 1,497 downwards.
GCGCTGATGAAGCATCCCTGGTACAAGGAGCAAATTCGGCTCTGCTGGGGCGCGAGGTGATCCAGTTCGGCGAGGCGGTGCCGCTGGGGTCCGCGATCTGGCGCTTACGTCGCCTGCTGCGCGGGCGGCGCGGGACGGAATGGGCGATGGCGGGGCATGAAGCAGGCGAGCGATTCCTGTTGCTCGAGCCGGAATGCGTCGTCTCCACGCCGCCGCAATTTCTGGCGATCGGCGCGACGCTACAGATCAACGCGATCGGAATCGGCGACAGCGTTCCGGCCGAGGCGAGCGAGAATGTCCAGGGACAAGCGGTTGTGCCGCCGTCGCCCGTTCATGTTCGCGGCCAATGGACGGGCGGGGACTGGAGGATGGACTGGACCCGACGCAGCCGCATTGGCTGGCGATGGAACGACGGCACCGACGCGCCGCTGGGCGAGGAGCAGGAACTCTACAGAGTTAACCTTGTTCAGAGTGGGGCCGTGTTCCGGTCGGTCACTCTCTCCTCCCCTTCCTGGATATATGACGCCGCCAGCATAGCCGCCGACCAGGGAGCAGGGATCAGCGGCGCCGTGAGCGCCCAGGTTTGCCAGATCGGAACCCACGGCACGGGCCGGGCGGCGTCCATCGGCTTCGTGATCTGAAAACAATACGGGAGTTTTTCTCATGGCCAGCGACACCAGCGACCGCCTATCCCTGCCCTTCTTGCAAGCGGGACAGGCGCAGAAGGAAATCACCCACAACGAAGCGCTCGCACTTATAGACATGCTTCTCCACCCGCAGGCGGAAAGCGCGACACTGACCTCGCCGCCATCGGGCGCGGTCGTCGGCGAGTGCTGGATCGTGGCCGCGGGAGGAACCGGGGCGTGGGCTGGACATGATGGCGAGTTTGCGTGCCTCACCTCCGGCGGCTGGCGCTTTGCCGCGCCGCGTGCGGGCCTGCGCATCGCCGTGACGGACGACGGCCTCACCCGCGTGCATGACGGCAGCGGATGGACGCTCGACCCGTCGCGGCCCGATGGTTTCTACGTCGCAGGCGCCCGCGTCATCGGCTCCCGGCAAGCTGCCATCGCCAGCCCAACCGGCGGCGCAGTTATCGATGTCGAAGCGCGCAACGCCACGGTGCAAATATTAACCATTTTGCGGGCGCATGGACTGATCTCCACAACATAAGCGAGTCCACCGCCGTGTGAAGAAGGAACTATCGTCAAGTCGGGGCGTAGTTGATTGGCATGATTTCTATAGCTTTCGGCCCTTTGACGCAATTCTGTAGCGCTGGAGGTCCGGTGCGCTGTCGAAAAGTTGTCTTGCTATGAAACTTTCGTGGAGGTAGGGAGTTGTCACAGTCCTAAGTGACCATTTTTGAAAGGGGAAAGACATGCGGAAGCTTGCTCTTGCAGCAGCTCTTGCGACGACGGCTTTGGCCTCTCCCGCATTTGCTCGTGACGATGCCTGGTATATCGGGGCGCACGGGGGCGGGATGATTGTCGAGGATATCGA
>DASULD010000006.1:0-28453 GCA_036278355.1 Sphingobium sp. | reverse complement strand
ATCCGTCAGCTGGTCGCCGAATATGTCAAGGACACGTCGTTCGGTCCGAAGGGCTATCTCGCAAAGGCCGGACTCATCGCCTCCCCGGATGCGACCCGCACCCGCGCGGCAAAGCTCGCCACATCGATGACGCCGATGACGGCATATTCCTTGAAATAACGGGATGGGGAAGTCCCCGCCGCCTCGACCGAGGCTGCTATATCAACAACAGGGTGTAACCATGAAAAAGTCACAACTACTGAAAGCCGTTCTGATGGCAACGGCCGCCATTGTCATGCCTGTCGGCGCCTTTGCGCAGGAAGCTGAACCACCGGCAAACGCCCCGTCGCCGGATGACGCCGCGCTGCAATCAGTTTCCGATACGGAAGCCAACGCTTCGGCTGCGGAAGCGCAACTGTCGCTTCTGCAAGCACAGCTGCAGGCGCTTCAGGCCCAGCTCGACGAGCTGAAACAGGCGCAGGCCAAGGCCGCTCCGCAGTGGAAAGGCGCGCCGCAATATGCCGATCCTGACAGCGGCTTCAGCTGGAAGGTGCGCGGCCGCTTCATGCTCGACACCGCCTACATGAGCACCCCTGACTTTCAGAATGTACGCGATTACGGCTTCAACACCCGCGTCCGCCGCGTCCGTCTGGGCGTCGAAGGCACGCTTCCGGGCGAGTTCGGGTACAAGGCGGAGATGGACTTCGCCAACTCGACCGTCGGATTCGGCGACGTTGTTTTGAGCTGGAACCCGAAAAAGGGACCGATCACGCTCACCGCCGGCAACATGGAATCGCTCGACGGCATGGAACAGATGTCGAGCTCGCGCTGGTCGTCGTTCATCGAGCGCGCACAAATCAACGACGCATTCGGCAACACCCGCCGTCTTGGGCTGACCGCCGGTTTCAAGAGCAAGGACAATCTGTTCCGCATCGACGGCGGCCTGTTCGCGGCGCATTCAATCGACGCATCGCTTGACAACAAGGGCTGGATCGCGGCCGCCCGCGCCACTTATACCCCTTATGTCGGTCCAGGCTTCGTGCATCTCGGCCTGAACTACCAGCATCGCGAATTTCAGGAAAACAACGGCTCGACCGCTCTGACCGCCGGTTCCGGTTCGCCTTCGGTTGGTCAGCTCGCGCAATATCGCGCGCGCCCGTTCCTGCAAACGACCAGCCAGCGCTTTGTCGATACCGGCAGCTTCGCCGCAAAGGGTGACGACATCTTCGGCGCCGAGGTTTATGGCGTGTTCAAATCGCTGCACGTTGGCGGCGAGGCGCAGTATGTGAAGGTGCGCTCCTACGGTGCGGGCGACATTCTGACGACCCGTGATCAATTCAGCACGGTCACGCAGGTCGTACCGACCGCCAATCCGTCCTTCTGGGGCGGCCATTTCGAGGTCGGTTACTTCCTGACCGGGGAAACCCGCGGGTACAAGAACGGCCTGTGGGATCGCACCAAGGTGCTCAACCCGGTTGGCAAGGGCGGCATGGGCGCTTTCCAGATCACCGGTCGCTTTGACTATCTCGATCTGAACGACAGCAAGCTTCAGACCGGTTGCACCAATAACTTCGCGACGGGTGCCTGCACGGCGCTGGCTGCTGGAACGGGCCTTGCCAAGGGCGGCAGCCAGACCGGCTATCTGCTCGGCCTGACCTGGATACCCAACGATTATGTCCGGTTCCTGCTGAACTACATCCACACCGACGTTGAAGGTGGTCCGAAGGCCGCGTCCGTGAAGCCTGTGTCCACGGCGCCGATCGACCAGCGGTCCTATTCCACCGATGCTGTCGCACTGCGCGCGCAGTTTGACTTCTGATTTCGGAATGGCCACACACGCCTGGCCCGGTCTGCGGGCCAGGCGTTTTACCCGGCCAGCATAGCGCGTTCGCGTACGGCCGACCCGTTTTGAGATGATTTTGGAAAGGCCGCTTGCGTGTCTACATCGGCAATGTTTCTGATGATCGCCGTGATGGCCTTTGCCGCCTGGCTGATCGGCCGCAGTCGCGCGCGCGGGTTCAGCAGCACCAGCCTTCGGCCGACAGCGCTGCCCTCCCATTATGCGACGTTTCTCGCCCTCTGCACCGCCGGCCCTGCCGCGCTTTTTGCGGCCATCTGGCCCTTTCTGTCGGACACGCTGGTTTCCCGCGCCATTATGGGCCTCCCCGTTGCGCAAAAGCTGCCCTCTGCGGCCATTGACCGGGGCGCTATCCTGTCCGAGGCGCGCGGGCTTGCTGACGGCACGGTGGAGGCAGCCTTCAACCCGCTGTCCTACGAACTGGCGGAACCGATCGCGGAGCTTTCGCGCCAATATGCGCTGATCGGAACGGGGCTTCTGGTGGCGCTTGCGGCCATTGGTTTTTCCATCGGTTTCCTGAAACTGAAACCCGCCTTCCGCGCGCGTCAACGCGTTGAAGCTGTGGTGATGCTGTGCCTGATGCTGGCTTCCCTTGTCGCGTTGGCAACGACTTTCGGCATTGTCGCCTCCCTCATTTTCGAAGCCGGCCGCTTCTTCTCGATGGTTCCGGCAACCGAGTTCCTGTTCGGTACGCATTGGGCGCCGACTGGGGAGGTGATCGCGGGGCAGGACAATGGCTTCGGCGCCGTTCCGCTGTTCTGGGGCACCATTTTTATCGGCGCCATAATCGCGATGATCGTTGCCGTGCCCCTTGGTGTCATGGTTGCGATCTATCTGACCCAATATGCGCCATCGGCGGTGCGCGCCTGGCTGAAGCCCGCGTTGGAGATGCTGGCAGGCGTCCCGACCGTGGTTTACGGCTACTTCGCAGCGCTGACACTGGGGCCGGTCATACGCGAATGGGCGCTATGGCTTGGGATGGAAAATCCCACATCCGAAAGCGCGCTGACCGCGGGACTTGTCATGGGCGTGATGATCATTCCCCTGATTTCATCCATGGCCGACGACAGCATCGCTGCAGTGCCGCAATCGATGCGCGACGGCAGCCTTGCCATGGGCGCAACGACGAGCGAAACCATCAAGCGCGTACTGATCCCGGCGGCCCTGCCCGGTGTTGTCGGCGGCGTTCTGCTGGCCGTCAGCCGGGCGATCGGTGAAACTATGATCGTGGTGATGGCGGCCGGCCTCGCCGCGAACCTGACCCTCAATCCATTGTCCAGCGTCACCACCGTCACGACCCAGATCGTGCAGCTGCTGACCGGCGATCAGGAGTTCGACAGCGCCAAGACGCTCGCGGCCTTCGCGCTTGGCCTGGTGCTGTTCATCGTGACACTGTTGCTCAACATCTTCGCCCTGCGCATCGTCAAGAAGTACCGGGAGGCCTATGACTGACATGACGATCCACGCCGCCCCGCCCGTCCGACTGACACCGACTGATTGGCGGTCGAGCAAGATGACCAGCCGGATAGCCCGCCGTTATGCCGCCGAGCGTCGTTTTCGCCTGCTGGGCCTGGGCGCTGTCGCGCTTGCCACCGGTTTCCTTGCCTTCTTGCTGATCCATATGATGAGCAACGGCATCAGTGGGCTGAACTGGACCTTTCTTTCCCAGAGCGACGCCACGGATCCGGCCCAGGTCGGGATTTGGGGCGCGTTCAAGGGATCATTGCTGACCATGGTGGTAACGCTGGTGCTCAGCTTTCCGGTAGGCGTTCTGGCGGCGCTGTATCTCGAAGAATATGCGCCCCGCAACCGCTGGACGGACTTGATCGAAGTGTCGATCAACAATCTGGCGGCCGTGCCATCGATCATCTTCGGGCTGCTGGGCCTCGCCATATTTCTCAACACCTTCCACCTGCCGCGCTCGGCGCCGCTGGTTGGCGGGCTGACGCTGGCGCTGATGACGATGCCGGTGATCGTTATCGCGGGGCGCAACGCGATCAAGGCGGTGCCGCCCTCGATCCGCGATGCCGCGCTCGGCGTGGGCGCCTCACCCGTGCAGGTGGTGTTTCATCATGTCCTGCCGCTCGCCTTGCCCGGCATATTGACAGGCACGATCATCGGCATGGCGCGTGCCCTGGGCGAGACCGCGCCGCTGCTGATGATCGGCATGCGGGCCTTCATCGCGACCCCGCCGGGCGGCGTCACCGATCCCGCAACCGTGCTGCCGGTCCAGATCTTCCTGTGGTCCGATGAGGTGAGCCAGGGCTTTGTCGAAAAGACTTCGGCCGCGATTATCGTCCTGCTCGCCTTCCTGCTCGCGATGAACGGGCTGGCCATTTATCTCCGCAACAAATTCGAGAAACGCTGGTGACACAGATGATTCACACCCAGGACGCGCCTCTGCTGAAAAAGGTCAAGATGACCGCGCGGAACGTCAATGTCTTCTATGGGGACAAGCAGGCTATCAATGACGTCTCCATCGATGTCGACATGGAACATGTCACCGCATTGATCGGTCCGTCGGGGTGCGGCAAATCCACATTCCTGCGGACCCTCAACCGCATGAACGACACCGTCGCCAGTGCGCGGGTGGAGGGAGAGATCACACTCGACGGAGAGAATATCTACTCTTCCTCGATGGACGTCGTACAGCTGCGCGCTCGCGTGGGCATGGTGTTTCAGAAGCCCAACCCCTTCCCCAAGTCGATCTATGAGAATGTTGCTTACGGCCCGCGAATCCACGGCCTGGCCAACTCAAAGGCCGACATGGACGTGATCGTGGAAAAGTCGCTGCGCCGCGCGGGTCTGTGGGAGGAAGTGAAGGACCGGCTGCACGACAGCGGCACCGCGCTGTCAGGCGGACAGCAACAGCGCCTGTGCATCGGCCGGGCGATTGCGGTCGAGCCAGAGGTGATCCTGATGGACGAGCCATGCTCGGCCCTGGACCCCATCGCTACCGCCAAGATCGAGGAGCTTATCCACGAGCTGCGCGGCAATTACGCCATCGTCATCGTCACGCATAACATGCAGCAGGCCGCCCGCGTGTCGCAGCGCACGGCGTTCTTCCACCTGGGGACACTGGTCGAACATGGCGTGACGTCCGACATCTTCACCAATCCGCGCGAGGAGCGGACGAAGGACTATATCACCGGCCGCTATGGCTGAGTTACAAAGAAGGACGACAGCGATGGCTCTTGGCAGCGAACATACGCTCAAGGCTTTTGACGAAGACATCGACCGTCTGCGCGGTCTGATTTCGGAAATGGGTGGCCGCGCGGAAGCGGCCCTTACCGACGCCATAGCCGCACTCACGCGGAAGGACATCGATCTGGCCGCCCGGGTGGTACAGCGGGACGAGAAGATCGACGCGCTGGAAACGGAGATCGAGAGGCTGGCGGTTCAGGTCATCGCCCTGCGTGCGCCGATGGCGGACGACCTGCGCGAAACCGTCGCGGCGTTGAAGATCGCAGGTGTCATCGAGCGGATCGGCGACTATGCCAAGAACATCGCCAAACGTGTACCGCTGATCGCCGAGAGCGGTGGCATCAAGCAGACGGCCCTCCTCCCGGCAATGGCGCAGGTGACCGTGGAAATGGTTCATGACGTGTTGAACGCCTTTGCTGCGCGTGACGCCGACCTTGCCACCGCCGTATGTAACCGCGACAAGGTGGTCGACGACTTCTACAACAACATCTTCCGCACGCTGGTTACATATATGATGGAAAACCCGCGGCATATATCCGAATCCGCGCATCTTCTTTTCATCGCCAAGAATATCGAGCGCATCGGCGATCATGCCACCAACGTTGCTGAAATGGTCTATTTTGCGGCCACCGGTGAGCATCTGCCCGAACGTGAACGCGGCGAAAACCCGGCCGGGCCACACACGGAATAGGGCCTGTCCCCGTGGCGGGTCCGGCGTGGCGGGGTCGTTGCCGCTCTTGGTCCGACGGAGTTTCGCCTGCTTAGGTACCTGCTGGAGCATGAAGGACATCTCCGGGCGAAAATCTTAGGGAAGTATCGAGTACCATTCCGGGACGGGTCCACACCGTGCCCATCTCCCGCTCACCCCAAAAAGGGGCGAAAGTAAGGAAGACCGGCTTCAAAGCTTAACAAAATATCAAGTCTCTGCGGGCATAGCGGATGCTGGACGCGGAGATGCTGTTGCGCAGTTTGAGCAAGATAATGCGGGCCATGATCGCGGGCTCAGAGGCTCGGGAGGCCGACATCCGGCGGCCTCTCGTCGAGAGCCTGTACGCGTCCCCCAAATCGCTCGCGATCGGCGCCCTGTCCGGGCTGCTGCTCAGCATCGCAATCGCCCAAATCTCCCATGATCCCGTGATGACTGGATGCGCGGTAATCATCTCCCTGATTGCGATGGCGCGGACCATCTCCGCAACCATATATTTCCGCAAGCTGAAGACGGGGGTGGCTAAAGCCTATCGAACCTGGGAACTGGCATATGAACTGGGCGCCTGGGGCTATGCCGGAATGCTCGGGACCCTTGCACTCGTTACCCTGATCCGCTCCGACGATCCCGCGATCCATATATTGTCCGTATCGCTGGCAACCGGCTACGGGGCCGGCATATCCGGCCGCAACGCAGGTCGCATCAAGATCGCGGTCGGACAGACCTTTCTGGCACTTGCTCCCACGGCGGTCGGCCTGTGGATGGAAGGGCACATGGGCTATCGCATCCTGTCGATCGTGCTGACAATCATGATGTTCGCGATGCACGACATCACGAAGACCACGCACAACATCGTCGTGGAGGCGCTGCGCGGCAAGCAGGAAAAATCGCTCCTGGCTGCGCGGTTCGAACGGCTGGCGCGTTATGACAGCCTGACCGGTGTAGAAAACCGGATGGCCATGCAACTCAATCTGCGCGATTTGTTCGGCGGCGGTCTCAAGGGGCGGGACGCGCTGTCGCTTCTCTGGCTCGACCTCGACCGTTTCAAGGAAATCAACGATTCCCTCGGTCATATTGTCGGCGACGCTGTCCTCCGTGCGGTGGTCGAGCGCCTTTCGAGCGTGATCGGCCCGCGCGGCCATCTTGCGCGCTTCGGCGGCGATGAATTCATGATATTGTGCCCGGGCACCAATCGCGCAGAAGCGCAGCAGATGGCGAACGAAGTGCTGGAGGCCTTCAAGGAGCCGGTGAACGCCGCCGGACATCATCTCCAGATTGGCTCCTCTATCGGCATCGCGGTTGGTCCGCAGGACGGGCGCGACGCCGACGAACTGATGCAACACGCGGACCTCGCTTTGTATGAGGCCAAGGCGCAAGGCCGCGGACGCGTGGTCGCCTTTGCATGGTCGATGAAGGAACGTTTCGACCGGATGCACGAGATTGAGACCGGCCTGCGGAGCGCCATCGAGAAGGATCAACTGTTCATCAAGTTCCAGCCCATCTTTGAAATGCAGAGCGGGCGCATCGCCATCTGTGAGGCATTGCTGCGATGGAACCACCCGACGCTAGGTGTGATTTCGCCTGGAGAGTTCATCCCCATTGCCGAAAGCACGGGCTCTATCGAGGAACTGACCTATTGGACCATTGAGCAGGCCTGCCTCGCTGCCGCCGAGTGGCCCGGCGATGTTCGGATCGCGATCAACATCTCGCCTGCTTCGCTGCGGACCGGAGCCCTTCCGCGAACGGTCATAGAGGCTCTGATGAAAAGCGGGCTGCCCGCCCGCCGCCTGGAACTCGAAGTGACCGAATCCATGTTCCTGAACGACGATGGTCACACGCACCAGATGCTGAGGGAGCTGCAACGCATAGGCCTGCGGCTGGTGCTCGATGACTTCGGCACCGGCTATTCCTCGCTCGGCTATCTCCGTTCCTACCGGTTCGAGGGTATCAAGATCGACCGCAGCTTCATGGAAGGCGTCACCACCAGTCCGGAGGATCAGGCGATCATCCGTGCGGTGGGACACCTGGCAGAATCCCTCGACATGGAGGTTGTTGCCGAGGGCATAGAGACCGTCGAGCAGCTTGAGTATGCGCGCAAGGCCGGTATCCACAATGTGCAGGGTTTCCTTATGGCCGAGCCGCAAACCATCGACGCCGTGTCCGACATGATTGCGCGCGACCTGACGATTGACGATGCGATCGGGGCAAGGATGCTGGCAAGGGCCGTCCGGTCCGCCTGACCCTTCGGCCCGTGCCGATCGTGCGTTCCATTCAGGCAAACGACGCTGTAAGGAGCCGCTTGCGCAGAAGCAGGGCGGTCCCTACCTCTCGCCATCCATGCCTGCAAGGAGTCCGCGATGTCCGACGAATATGTTCCGTCCAAGGTCTGGCGCTGGGAACAGCCTCAGGGCGGCCGGGTCACCAACCTTAACCGCCCCATTTCCGGCCCGACCCGTGACGCGGAGTTGCCGGTCGGAAACCATCCGTTCCAGCTCTATTCGCTCGCGACGCCGAATGGCCAGAAGGCCGGTATCATGTTTGAGGAGCTGCTCGCGGCGGGCCACAATGGCGCGGAATATGATGCCTGGTTCATCAACATAGGAGAGGGCGATCAGTTTTCCAGCGGCTTTGTCGCGATCAATCCCAACAGCAAAATTCCGGCAATGGTCGACCGCAGCGGAAGCCAGCCGATCCGGGTTTTTGAATCTGGCGCGATACTGCTGTACCTGGCGGAAAAGTTCGGTGCCTTCGTCCCGCGGGATGCAGCCGCACGCGTCGAGTGCCTGTCCTGGCTTTTCTGGCAGGTCGGCAGCGCACCCTTCATCGGCGGGGGGTTCGGGCACTTCTATGCCTTTGCGCCCGAAAAGCTTGAATATCCCATCAACCGCTATGCGATGGAGACGAAGCGCCTGTTCCACGTCGCCGACACGCGGCTGAAAGAAAGCCGCTTCCTGGCGGGCGCCGAATACACCATTGCCGACATCGCCACATTTCCATGGCTCTACGGCCTTTATAGCGGCCGGTCTTATAATGACGTGCGAGAGTTCTTGTCCCTGAACGAATATGAGCATGTCGGTCGCTGGATCGACGAGATTGCCGCGCGCCCGGCGGTTATGCGCGGCCTGATGGTCAACAACCGTGATCGGGGCATCATGGAGCGCCACAACGCGTCCGACTTTGAAGACGACCGCGCCGCGTAGGTAAACTGCACCGCGGTGCCGTCCTGCCCTTCAGTCATTATGAACTTGCCGTTGCCAACATAGGCCAATGGGACGCGGACGGCGTCGGCGGCAAGGGCGCGGTGACGATAGCGACGCTGGATAATCACGCGCCCATAACACATGCGGACATTGTTATGGGCGCAGCCGCCCTTCACCTGATCTTCCCTACCGGCGGCGTCCTCGCCAGTCCCTTTGCCATCGCCTCCAGCACAGCGCGAAGCTCGGGATCGCCGATGTCGCGCAGCGAATCGCCCAATTCCTCCGGCACAGGCCTCAGATTCGTGGGTGGCGGCCGCCGTTCCGGCTCGCGGACCGCAACCTCACCCTGATGGATGGCTACTTTAGCCACCGCCGCGTAGCCGAAGAAGCGGTTCACCCGTTCGATGATGTCCGGCAGCACATGTTGGATAATCGGTCCATGTCCGCTCGCCACGGTGAGAGACAGCGTACCGCCGGACTTCTTTCCCGCCGGGAATCGGATCGATTCGGGCGCGCTGACCGCTGCATAGCGTTCGCCCACAATTTCCGCCCACCGGGTTACAACGCTGGATTGAACGAAGCCGAAGCGGCGGAAAGCGGCGCCGCCAATGCGCGGCATCAGGTCCGCGATGGCCCGGGGACCGCCGACGCGTTCATCGCGCGGCTCCGCGACCGACTTTTTGGGCATTCTGGGCGCGGCAGGTTTCTTTGGTTCCGTCATGGGGACCTTCATGCCATAGAGCATTTTCAGCGAAAGCAGGAACCGGTTTTGCCATTGACGGACACTATCGCCAGGTCTCTGCTCGCTTATTATGACCGGCATGCCCGGGTGCTGCCCTGGCGCATGGAGCCGGGGAGCCTGGATCGGCCCGACCCCTATCGCGTCTGGCTTTCCGAAATCATGCTGCAACAGACAACCGTGGCGGCAGTCATACCCTATTTCGAGAAGTTCATCGGCCGCTGGCCAACAATTGCGGCCCTCGCGGCGTCGGACGAGAGCGAGATCATGGCCGCCTGGGCGGGCCTTGGCTATTATGCGCGGGCGCGCAATCTCGTCGCTTGTGCTCGCGTCGTGGCACACGTGCACGACGGCCACTTTCCCGATACCGAGGATACGCTGCGCACATTGCCCGGCGTGGGCGCTTATACCGCGGCGGCAATTGCGGCGATCGCGTTTGGGCAACGCGCCGTGGCGATCGACGCCAATGTGGAGCGCGTTGTCTCGCGGCTGTTTGCGATAGCCGATCCTCTGCCCCGGGGCCGTGGCCGCATTCGCGTCGCTGCGGACGCGATTACACCGGATGCGCGGGCGGGTGACTTTGCGCAGGCGATGATGGATCTGGGCTCCGGCATATGCACGCCCCGTGCACCACAGTGCCTTATCTGTCCGCTTCGTGATGCCTGTGCCGCGCATGCGACGGGGCAAGCCGAAGCCTTACCGGTGAAGGCGCCGAAACGCGAAAAGCCGCATCGTTCAGGCAGGGTCTGGTGGCTGGAACGGGACGACGGCCATGTCTGGATAGAACGCCGCGACGATCGGCGGATGCTCGGCGGCATGCCGGGTCTGCCGGGGACCGCTTGGGACCTCAAGGACCACGCTGATAATGGTGCATTACGTCCCATGGACGGTAACTGGGTGCCGCTGGACCGGTCAGTCGAACATGTCTTTACCCACTTCCGTCTTACTCTTGGTGTTGACAGGATGAGCGTGCCAACAGGCATCGATCCTGCCGGTCCCGGACGCTGGTGGCCCATTGACCGGATCGAGGAGGCGGGACTGCCAACGCTGTACGCGAAGGTAGTGCGGATGGTGATGAGGAATGAGGATGACTGACTACGGCGACCCGGACCTCCTCGGATTTTCAGGCGGCGAACTCAACCGTTGCGACGATCTCCGGGCGGACCCGGAAAGGCTTGCCGCCTGTTTCCGCGACCCGGCGGCGTGCCGGGTGGTGCTCTCGGGGCTCGATCCGGTTGTCGAAGACAACGCCCTGCTGCGGGAAGCTGTCCCGGCCGACGCGGCCCTCGACGACCACCTGCTGCTTGGACAGGGCGCGGACGGACGACCACTGTTCGTCGAACTTCGCGACGGCCTGCCCCATGGCCAAGCCTATGCCCCCAACGTGTGGAAGGCGGCAGAAACGCTTTCTCCGGCCGAACTAGGTCTCTACGGCTGCGCGCGCAGCCTCGTTGACTGGCACGCCCGCCACGGCTTCTGCGCGGCATGCGGCGGCGCGACACGGCCGATCCGTGGGGGCTGGTCACGCCGATGCGGCGCCTGCGCGGCCGAACACTTCCCGCGGGTCGACCCGGTGGTGATCATGCTCGCCGAACATGACGGGCGCGTGCTCGTCGGCCGCCAGCCGCGCTTTCCACCGCGTCGCTACTCGGCACTGGCGGGTTTTGTCGAACCGGGCGAAACGATAGAGGCGGCCGTCGCGCGGGAACTCTTCGAAGAGGCCGGTCTGCGTGTCACCAACGTCCGCTATGTGATGAGCCAGCCCTGGCCCTTCCCGTCGTCGCTGATGATCGCGTGCACGGCACAGGCAGAGCAAGACCAGCTGACGCTCGACCGGAACGAACTGGAAGATGCGTTCTGGGTCGATGCCGATGGGGTACGGGCCGCGTTCGAGGGACGGGACGACGCGCCCTTCATCGCGCCGCCCTCAATGGCCGTGGCGCATCACCTGCTGCGTCACTGGCTGAACGGCAGGAGCTGACGCTCCACTCTCTCGGATCGTTTGGGATGTCTCATCCGTTGCGCCGGAGTGGTTCGCCCGTTATGGGCAGCCGCACCCAGGCATAAACCGACCGGAATCGCCCACTTCATGCTTTCAACCCGCGAAGCTCAGGACCGAACCGAGGCTCTCGTACGTCAGGCACGCCGCGCTGGCGCCGACGCGGCAGACGCGATCTATGTCTGCAACGCCTCGACCGGAGTGACGGTGCGACTCGGCGAGATGGAGGATGTCGAGAGGTCGGAGGGCGAAGAGATCGGATTGCGCATCTTCGTCGGCCAGCGCTCCGCAACCGTTTCGGCCTCTGATCTGGAACCCTCCTCCCTGTCCGCGCTGGTCGAACGCTGCCTCGCGATGGCGCGTGAGGCGCCGGAAGATCAATATGCGACGTTAGCGCCCGAAGACCGTTTGATGCGGGGGAGGCCTCCGGGCCTGGATCTTGTCGACGATACCGTGTGCGAACCTGCCGACCTCAAGGATCGGGCGCTGATGGCCGAGGAGGCCGCCCGTTCGATCCGCGGCATCACCAACAGCGAAGGCGGCGGCGCCAGCATGGGCCGCACACAGATCGCACTCGCGACCAGCCACGGGTTCGCGGGCAGCTACGCAACGACCTCGCACGGCACCTGGGCCAGCGTACTCGCGGGCGAGGGAACGGGCATGCAGCGTGACCATGCCAGCCACAACGTCCGGCATCTCGTCGAAATAGAAGACGCCGAGCATATTGGCCGCCGGGCCGGACACCGCGCGGTAGCGCGGCTCGGTGCAACCAAGATCAAGGGCGGCGCCATGCCCGTGGTGTTCGACCCGCGGGTGGGGGGGAGCTTGCTCGGTCACCTCCTCGGCGCCATTTCGGGGCCGTCCATCACACGGCGGTCGAGCTTTCTGCTCGACGATCTGGGTAATCAGCTGTTCGATCGGGGCGTCACGATTATCGAGGATCCGCTGCGCAAGCGCGGCCTTCGCTCACGTCCGTTCGATGCCGAGGGCCTGCCCACGCACAAGAAGGCGATCATTGAAAAGGGAAAACTGACCGGCTGGCTGCTCGACAGCGCCTCGGCACGGCAGCTGGGGCTGGAGCCGACCGGCCACGCCAGCCGTGGCACAGGTGGCGCGCCCGGTGTCTCTGCGACGAACCTGCACCTTGAAGCGGGTACTGCCTCCCCCGGGGACCTGATGCAGGGGATCACGCGCGGCATTTATGTGACCGAGCTCATCGGCATGGGCGTCAACCCCGTCACCGGCGACTACAGCCGGGGAGCGTCCGGCTTCCTTATCGAAAACGGCGCGGTCGGGCAGGCCGTTACTGAAATCACGATAGCGGGCAACCTGCGGGAGATGTTCGCGGCACTGATCCCTGCCAACGATCTTGCCTTTCGCTATGGCATCAACGTGCCGACTCTGCGCATCGACGGGATGACGGTCGCCGGTGACTGACGAGGTCCTCCGCCCGCTGGTCGATGCAGTGTCGCACGCGGCGGAACATGCGCTCGAGCTTTGGGCTGGCGGAGAAACGCTCGTGAAGCGATGGGAAAAGGAGCCCGGCCAGCCGGTCTGCGACGCCGACATCGCCGTCAATCAGATGTTGCGCGAGGCGCTTGCGAAGATCGTACCCGACGCGGGATGGCTGTCGGAGGAAACGGCCGACAATGCTGACCGGCTGTCGGGGCACCGGCTATGGGTGGTCGATCCGATTGACGGCACCCGGGATTATCTTCGGGGAAGGCCGGGCTGGGCGGTGTCTGTGGCGCTCGTCGTCCACGGCCAGCCTGTGGCCGGTGTGCTTGCCGCGCCTGCCCGTGGCGAGCTGTGGGTGGCCGAAGCCGGACAAGGTGCGTGGCGCAACGGCGAGCGGCTCCGGGCGAGCGACCGGCGCCACCTGCCCGGCGCGCGCGTACCTGCCGATACCCTCCCCCGCGCAGACAGCGATCTGGTGCCGGTCCATAAACCCAACAGTATTGCGCTGCGCATGGCGATGGTGGCAGCGGGCGAGGCCGATCTGGTCGCGGCGATGCGCTGGGGCTCGGAATGGGACATTGCGGCGGCCGCCCTGATCGCGACCGAGGCTGGGGCAGCGGTCACCGATGCGCTCGGCCAGCCTCTCAATTTCAATCAGCCCGATCCGATCGCACTCGGCGTGCTGTGTTGCTCGCCCGGCATTCACGATCAGGCGGTCGAGCGGCTGTCTGCTCGGGCCCAGAAAGTCTGGCATGAAAGGCCGGGTGGAGCCCGCTGAGGCTCACATACGCGGCAGAGCCATTCACCGTTTCAGCAGGAACACCGCATGTTCCGCGAACAGATTGGCGTTCGCGTGCCGCGTCGCGTGGCCCCGGTTGAGAAACCACTGGCCATCGATGGTCCAGCCCCGCTCTTTCACCAGCGCGCGAAAGTCGTCGATGGTGAGGTGATGGATGTTGGGCGTGTCGTACCAGCGCTCCGGCAGAAGCCGCGTCACGGGCATGCGTCCCCCCAGCGTCAGCGACAGCCGCACTCGCCAGTGTGCGAAATTCGGGAAGCTGACGAATGCCTGCCGCGCGATACGAAGCAGTTCCCCGACGACATGGTCGGGCCGTCGAGTCGTCTGCAACGTCTGGGACAGGATCGCGTAATCGAAACTCTTGTCGGGATAATAGCCGAGATCCGTGTCAGCATCACCCTGAACGACCGAAAGGCCACGCGCGACCGCTGTCGAGACGTTCGCCGCGTCAAGTTCCAGCCCGCGCAAGTCCATGCCCGGCCTGTTCTTCAACGCGGCAAGCAACGCCCCCTCTCCGCAACCGACATCAAGAATGCGCGAGCCGTCCGACACATGATCGGCGATGACGGCCAGATCGGGACGGAGCATATGGCTTATCCTTCCCCGGCCTTCAGGAACCCATCGACGATGCGGTTCATTTCGGGGACATCGAGCAGGAACGAGTCATGGCCGAATGGCGCCGAAAGCTCGACAAAGCTGGCCTGTTTTCCTGCGGCGTTCAGCGCGTGAACGATGTGGCGGGATTCAACGGTGGGATAGAGCCAGTCGGTATCGAAGCTGATGATGCAGAAGCGCGCGCGGCACGCCTCGAAAGCATGGGCAAGCACTCCGCCATGATCTTCGGCGAGGTCGAAATAATCCATTGCTCTGGTGATGTAGAGATAGCTGTTGGCGTCGAATCGCTCGACGAAGCTGATCCCCTGATGCCGCAGATAACTCTCCACCTGAAAGTCCGCATCAAAACCGAACGTCTTGGTGTCTCGCCCTTGCAGCCGCCGCCCGAACTTTTCGGTCAGGCCCGCTTCCGACAGATAGGTGATGTGCGCAGCCATGCGCGCGACTGCGAGGCCCGCCGACGGGGAGTCGTTGTCCATATAATAGCCGCCGCCGCGCCAGCGCGGGTCCGCCATGATAGCCTGGCGGCCCACCTCGTGGAACGCGATGTTCTGCGCGCTGTGCCGAGCGGTCGCGGCGATGACGACGGCGGCCCCGATACGGTCGGGAAAGAGGCTGGGCCAGGTCAACGCCTGCATGCCGCCCATTGATCCCCCGATCACGGCACTAAGTCGCTCTATACCCAGATGATCAAGCAGCATTGCCTGGGCCCGCACCATGTCGCCGATGGTGATGACCGGAAAGCGCATCCCCCATCTCTCGCGCGTTGCAGCGTCAATGCTCGCCGGCCCCGAGGAGCCCATGCAGCTTCCCAGCACATTGACACAGATGATGAAGTGTCGAGCCGGATCGACCGGCTTTCCTTCACCTACAAGCCGCATCCACCAGCCGGACTTGCCGGTTATCGGGTGGGTGGACGCCACATATTGATCGCCGGTCAGCGCGTGACAGATCAGGACGGCGTTCGATCGGTCGGCGTTGAGGGCACCATAGGTTTCGTAAGCGAAATCGACGGGAGTGAGGCTGACGCCACTGTCCAGGCGCAGCGGGCCCTGGAGCCGGACGCGCCGGTCCAGGCCAAATCGCGGATCATCGATGTCGGCGTGCGCATCCATAGAACCGCCGCGCTAGAGCATTTTCGGCGAAAGTGGCAACCGCTTTCGCGATGACAGCCGATCCGTGAGCGAGGCCGGGCTTCGCGTCGCGCTTCCGCCCGGCCTGTAAATCGATCACCTTCGGGAGGACTGGTGCGTCTCCAGCCAACGGGCCAGATCGGAAAAGCCCATGGGCATGTCGAAATGGACCCCCATCATGCTTTCGGTCGCCCAGCGTACGACTCCCCGCCGGCCGGGCAGCCCGTCAACACGTGCGACAACACTGTCGTCGATCCGGACGCGGTCAGGCATTTCCATGCAGAGGCCGTGGAGGGAGATGTTGATGAGTTGGCCACTCATCACGCCATCGTCATGCTCCAGATGGACGTCAGCGTCGGCCACAAAGCGAGGTGCGCGGGGCAACCGGCGCAATACGCCCCTGTGCGACTTGTGCTGCAGAAGGTCCGACACATCGACGGGCTCGTCGAACTCAATCCCTGCGGCGCGATCGCCCACCCAGCGGACCGTGCCGTTCACGATCTTGTCGGAACGAAGTTCGACAGTGATCCGCTGGTCTTTGGTAACCCCGTGGTAAACGTCGAGCTTCGCGCCCTCGCGCGACATGTTACGAACCAGGCAAAGCTGTTCCTGGCCGCCCACCACCGCTCTGCCGACCTTAAGCACGGTGACGTATCGTTTGGAGTCACGGCGGCGATCCTCGCTTGTGGCCGTTTCCCCGAGCTGGGTTCCATCCTCTGTTGGCACTCTCTGATATAGCATGTTCATTCCCAGTTATTGGTGCGACACACGTTTGGCCCCCACCTTTCCGGATATAGGAGGAAAGCTTGATCCCACCGTTGCGGAAAGTAGTAAATTTGGTGTTCATTCAATTATTAGGCGCAGGGTTCATGCGCTTGCGCGCGGCCCCGTTCGACGTGGGGCCACGTCGCCACGAAGGGCCGGAATCTGGCTATCGTGGGCGCGGCCCGTTTGCCAAGTGCGAGGTCACTCATCCCCCGTGGGCTTGGGGAGCAGCAGCGCCAGCAGGATCGCGCGGCATTCCCCATCGATGATGCCATCAATCATTTCGGGACGAAAGCGCCGCTGAAACGCGCGCACCGCAGCCTCTGTGTCCTTGATATCATAACCGAAGCGTTCCAACGCCAGCATGAAGGCGCTGTCGCTCCACAACGGGTCCATCAGATGCCTGGTGGGTCGCGGCAGGGCAAGGCGGAGGCGCGCGAGCCTGCCCCAGGGAAACATCTCACCGGGGTCCAGCTTGCGATCAGGGGCAACGTCGCTGTGTCCGACGATATTGCCGCGTGTTATGTTGTGGCGGGTCACGATGTCGTACATGAGCGGGATGAGGGCTTCGACCTGCGCGTCCGGAAAGCCGCGATAGCCCCATTCATGGCCGGGGTTGCAGATTTCGATACCGATGCTGGCGGAATTCACGTCGGCGATGCCACGCCAGTAGCTTGCGCCAGCGTGCCATGCCCGCTTTTCCTCCGGCACCATGCGCACGACCTCACCCGCTTCCGTCACGACATAATGTGCCGAGACCTTGGATTCCGGATTGGCGAGCCAGTTTATCGCGCTGTCGGCGTCAGGCATCCCGGTATAGTGCAAAACCAGCATCGAAACCGGCAGCTTGCGCTCGTCGAAGTTGGGCGAAGGCCTTTCTCTCACCGGCTACCTGTTCGTTCCACTGCGCAGGCCCGCATTCGCTTGTACCATTCTCTTTAGAGTGTTTCCGAGGCAGGTGGTTTGCCTGCTGGCTCGGAAATCACGAAAAACAAATAATATCCGGAGTCGGGCCGGGTTCAATCAGGACCGGAACGAGTCTGGATCATGGGCTCTGTGGTCAGAAGCATGGCGAACTAAGGCCTCGCGATCAAGCGGGGAATGGGCCGGGCGGCACGGTCTGCCGGGGAAAGGAAGGGCCGGCTGGGGATTGGGCGCGCTCATAGGCCCCACGATGCTTCGAGCTGGCGACGAACTCTTCGGTGTGCCCTAATATCGTCTCACCCGCGCCCAATAACAGAATCCCGTCTGCGGAGCAGTGGCGTGCCAGAAGATCGAAAATCTGTCGCTTCCGTTCGGACGGAAAATAGAGGAGGACGTTACGGCACAGGATGAGGTCGTATTCGCCCAACGGCGCAGCCGGCGACAACAGGTTGTCCACACGGAAATCGATCATCGCCCGCAGGCGGCGATCGAACAGCCACTCGTCCCCGGCAGGCACCATCCAGCGCAACAGGTCGGTGATTGCCAGGCCGCGCTGCACGTCCATTTGCGACACGCGGCCTGATCGTGCACGTTCGACGGCAGTGCCGGATATGTCTGTCGCGAGGATCTGAAGCCGCCAGTCTGGCCACGCTTCACGGTTGTTGGCGAAGAGCATGGCCAGCGAAAACGCCTCCTGCCCCGTGGAGCAGCCCGCACACCATACGCGAAGGGTCCGTGGGCGCCCGTTATGCTTGGGGTTCGCCATCAGGCTCGGCAACAGATCCTGCTCAATTTTCCGAAAGACGCGCGCATCGCGAAAAAAACTGGTTTCGTTGTTGACGAGGGCGTCGGTCGCAGCGCGGGCCAGGGGTCCGTTCGGGTCGACGGCTATTGCCGCCACGAGTTCCTCCAGACCCTCGAAACCGTTCGCACGCAAAACCGGCCTCAGCGATGTCTCCAGCCGCCACAACCTGTCCTCCGTCAGCACCTGCCCTGTCCGGCTCTCCAGCATCGTCGCCAGCTTTCGCATTGGCGGCGTGAGTGCCGAATGTTTCACAGCGCGCCTCCACAGCGCTCGCTCAGATAGTCAAACATGTCTCGCGGATGGAGAGTGGCGCAGGCAAGGCCCGCGCTGGTTACGGAACCGGGCATTCCCCAGATGACGCTGCTTTCCGCGTCCTGGGCGATAACCGCACCGCCGGCCTCGACAATGTCCCGCGCGCCTGCGGTTCCATCGCGGCCCATGCCGGTAAGGACAACGCCCAGAACCGACGCTCCATAGGATTGGGCAAGTCCCGAGAACATGATGTTCACCGATGGGCGGGCGTGCGTGACGGGATCGCGCTCACTGACCAGCGCGGCCCTCACTGTATTCTGCTCTCGCACGCAGGAAAGGCTGCCATCGCCCGGGGCGATATAGACATGACCGGGCAGGAACGCATCCCCTGGCTGCGCGACCGCGACAGGCAAGTCGCACATGCGCGCAACCTGTTGCGCATAATAGGGCGTAAAGGACTCCGGCAGGTGCTGCGTGACCAGCAGAGGAACAAGCGGCTTGCGCCGGAAAGCTCGCAGAAACTCGGCGAGCGTATGGATGCCGCCCGTGGACGCTCCGATTGCAACACACTCCGGACGAAAATCAGTAGGAAACGGCCGGAACTCGATCCGTCCCTGCGCCTCTCGCCGCACGCGACGTGAGGCGGCGAGACGCCGAAGGCGGCCCGACAAGGTCGTCGCAAATTCCTTGGACGACTGTGCTCGGGTCGGTTTGGGAAGCGCGTCACTGGCACCCAGCGACAGCGCCGCCACCGCTGTTTTGCTGCCTTTCTGGCAATGCGACGACAGCATCACAACATGTGCGCCCTTGGCCGCTTCCATAATTGCGGGCAGCGCGTCCAAACCTTTTTGGGTGGGCATTTCGTGGTCGAGCAGGACCACATCGACGCTTTGCTCGGCAAGGAAGGAGAACGCCTCGCGCGTCGTCGCCACCTTGCCGACGACGGCGATGTCCGGGCAGTCCTGAAGCGCGCGTTCTATGATAGAGCGCATGACGGCCGAGTCATCGACCATCAATACCCTGATAGAAGCCTTTTCGGACATGCTCCGGATGATTTCGGGAGGAAAAGCCGACATCGGATGGTCCGGAAATGGAAAGAAGGAGAACCGGTTCGGGGCGTCAGAGGACGCCGACTATTTGCAGCTTGCTTTCCAGCGTGTCCCGGTCGAACGGCTTCATCACATATTCGTCGGCGCCTGCTTCAAGCGCGGCCTTGATATGTCCGAGGCCGTTTTCCGTCGTGCAGAATATTACCTTGGGGCCGTCCTCTCCGCTGGCACGCAGTTCCTGCAGAAATTCCATGCCGCTCATCACCGGCATGTTCCAGTCGAGCAGTATGACGTCGGGATCCGCTTCCTCGCATCGGGCCAGTGCGTCGCGGCCGTCACATGCTTCGGTGACGTTGATGTTGAGGGATTCTAGAATGTGGCGTGCGACCTTGCGGATGACCTTGGAATCATCCACCACCAGACATTTCGTCATACCAGCTTTTCCTCGGATATTGGCCTTGCCACTACCCTAGCTGGCAAAGCTGACCGAATCGTAAACAGCGCGTTCACGCAGCGGCCTGGGTCGTCAGGAAACCTTCGAAAAAGCTTGCTTTCGACAGGATGAAATAGGGTTGCCCTTCATGCTCGATCACGGCCGCCGCATAACGCCGCCAGACCTCGTCCACACGCCCGCATACCGGCAGCGCTGGTGCGTCGATCGTCTGAATATCGTCGACGCTCTCGACGAGGATCCCATAGCTGTGACCGCCGATTTCACATACCACCGCCAGATCTTCGCTCGAACGTACGGTCGGCGCTGCCTCGTCCGCGCCATAGATCATGGCGGCTGCATCAACTACTGTGAGCACGCGGCTGCGTAAGGCGGCAAGTCCGACGACATATTTCGCGACCGACGGAACAGGCGACATCTCGCGGAGGCGCACGACAGCCTCGACTTCGTCAGTGCGGATCGCAACAGCGGTTCCGGCTATCCGTGCGAGGAGATAAAGACCGCTCATGCCGTCGCCCTCCGTTTCCCCAGCTCTGAAATCATCTGGAGCAGCGCGTCACCGTCATAGCGGCAGATGCTCATGTCGGCTGGCCCGGAAGGAGCGGCATCGGGACGCAACCGAATAATGGCCGCACCCTTTTTCTCGTACACCTCCTCATCGCCCGAGGTCAGCAGCACTATGTCATCGGGTCCAGATGTGTTCGCATCCGCGCCCCAGACGACGTCGTAGCCTGCCTGAGCAAGCAGCGGAGCCAGAATTTCGCGGTTCCAGGTATCCTGATCGTCGGCAATGACGCAGCGCGCCACCGGCACCGGATCGTTCCGGTCCCCTCCTGCTGCGAGTACAGCAAGGCTGTCAACCACCTC
This sequence comes from Sphingobium sp., assembly GCA_036278355.1. Lineage (GTDB taxonomy): Bacteria > Pseudomonadota > Alphaproteobacteria > Sphingomonadales > Sphingomonadaceae > Sphingobium. The sequence continues at coordinate 7,650 of DASULD010000006.1, read as the reverse complement.
CACCTGCCGGTCCCCGATCAACACGAGGCCGACGGCAGCACCGTTGGGCATTGCAAGACCGAGCGCGACGGGAACCTCGTCGATGTCGATGACGGATGCGACGGGGTAGCACAACTCCCGCCGATCATCACGAACGCGCATGCACGTGACCTCCCGCTGATCTGTGGGGATCATTCCAATATCGACATGACCGACACAGGGCAGCAGCCTGCCCCCCAGGCGTACATGAGCACGGCCCGCCGATTCCCCGAAACAGCCGACCGGAACGTCCTCCACCCGTTCAACCAGCGACAGGCGGATTATCCGCTCCTCCCCGGTCAGTTCGATAAACCTGAGCCCAGTATAAGTGTCGGTTCGCGCTTCCTCGGCGGCATCCTCGCCCTTCCCCTGATCGACCATCTCGGAAATCAGGGGAAGCTGCGCCGCCTGCGCTATGCCGCCAGCGTCGAGCAGGAGCATGGGCTGGCCATTGTCGGGCAGGGTCATGCCCGCATAGATACCCGACGCCATAACCACGGGCGCAGCCGGTCGGATGACCAGTTCCTCATGATTTTCCACATGGCCGACACCCAGGATGAAAGGTCTGCCGACCGCGGAGCGGACGATCATCAGGGATCGCGGTCCGGCACGCTCGACCCTGGGCACTCCGATCACATCCTCAAGGTCGATCATCGAATAGCGCATGTTGCGTATCGTCGCAGTGATGCCGCCCCCCAGTTCGGCCACAGAGACCGTCGGGTTGTTGTCGTGCAAAATCTCGATCACTGCGGAACGGGGAATAGCGAAATTGAGGCCCCCGGCGGAAAGAATGAGGCCTGGTATGATCGTCAGCGTCAGCGGCACCCGCATCGTGACCACAAGGCCTTTACCTGGTTCGCTCGTGAGAGATACAACCCCGCCGATCCGTTCAATGTTGGCGCGCACCACGTCCATGCCTACGCCCCGTCCCGACACGGACGTAACCTCCCGCGCCGTCGAAAGCCCCGGCGTGAAGATCAGGTCGAGCTTCGCGCGTTCGCTCAGCTGCGCAACCTCCTGCGCTGTCATGATCCCTGCCGATACGACCTTGGCCGCGACGGCCTCGACATTGATGCCGCGACCGTCGTCTGCGACCTCGATCACGATCTGACTGCCGGACTGACGCGCCGAAATCCTGAGATCGCCCGTCTCGCGCTTGCCTGCCTTGCGACGTTCCTCCGGCGTCTCGATCCCGTGGTCAAGGGAGTTGCGGACGATATGGGTAAGCGGATCAACCACCATCTCGACCATCTCGCGGTCCATTTCGACGTCACCGCCGTCAATCATCAGTTCGACGGACTTGCCGAGGTCGCGGCTGACATCCCGGACAACACGCGGAATTGCCATGAAGAGGCGGTCCACCCGCTGCATTCTCGTCTTGGAGATGGTGTCGCGCATGTCGGCGATGCACCCCGACAAGCGGTCGAACACGCTTTCCAACTCCGGATCGAGGCTGCTGCCCCGCAATTTGCGGGCAACTTCATTGCGGGCCAGCACCATGTCCGACACCCCGTTCATCAGCTGGTCTATAAGCGCGAGCGGGAGGCGAATAGTACGCGACGCCTGCGAGGATCTAGACTGCGATTCAACGGTTTGAACAGGTACCGGGATGTCAGGGCTGGCAACGTCCTCTTCAGCGCCATCGTAACAGCGCCGCAATGCCTGGATCAGTTCATCATCGTTCTCGTGCGGCAACGCGTCGCCCGATTCGACCGCCGCGCACAGATCAGCGATGCGATCCATAACGGCCAGAACGGCGCTGATTGTCGGGCTGTCAGGTGTACCGTCACCGCCGCGAATATCCGACAGAACATCCTCGGCCGCGTGGCTCAGCTTCTCAAATCGCGGGAGATTGAGGAAGCCGCAGCTACCCTTTACCGTATGAAAAAAGCGGAAAAGCTCATCGAGAAGGTTCCGGTCCGACGGGTCAGCCTCCAGCGCGACCGCAACATTGGCGAGCGCAGCAAGAGACTCCTTCGTCTCCGCAACAAATTCGGATAGCAGCTCGTCCATAATTCGCCCGCTTCTGGTACCAGGACCGAAGATTGGGCAGCTGTGGTTAATTCCGCGTTAAAATACGCCGCGATCTCCGTGGCGATAGCCGCATACAATCACTTGCGGGGTAATGTCGCCCCGAACACCAGAGCGGGTTCACTTGCGTCCGAAAGCATCATCTCGCCGCCGGCGCCGTCGACCAATGCCCGCGTCATCCATGCCGCGACGGTCCGCGAGGAAAGCGTTTCGTCCCGCAACCGGCCGGACAGCGCCGCACGCAACTCTTCGTCCAAAACGATCTTCTGACCCTGAGCGCGCACGGCAAGCTCCGTACCCCCCTCATGCACCTCGGCTCCGATGTCGAGCTGACCACCGCGCACGAGCGCGTCGCCTGCGATAAGCGCGAGATTGAGCATGACCTTTACCGCGCGCTTGTCCAACGGCTGTTCCCCGACCAGCCAGCCGATGCTGACTCGCCCCGAAGACGAAAACATCCCCTCGATTGCCTCCCGTGCCTCGCCGGTCGCTACGGTGTCGCCGTAGCCACCGGCCGAACCGAAGGCGAGCCTGAAAAATTTGAGTTTCGCAGCCGAGGAGCGGGCACTTTCGGCGAGCAGATCCAGGCACCGTTCCCGCATGTCCGGGTCCGTCTCATCTGCCATCAACTCCAGACCGTTGTTGAAGGCCCCAACGGGGCTCAATAGATCGTGACACAGGCGCGAGCACAACAGCGCCGCAAGGTTCAGCGCTGAATCGTCCTGTGTCGTTGCCGCCAGATCACTCATGCACCATGCCCCTGTCGCCGAAGGCGAGTGCCCCCACCCGCCTGATTGAGGTCTATTGCCGACAGGGCGATGGCGATGCAAGCCGCATCGCGCCGTCCTGAACAATCACCAGCCGCTCCTGAGCGAATCGGCCGTGAACTCCGCTGGTTCCCGATCGCCATAATGCATGCCGTCCGTCGGGGACACAAATAAGCCAGAGCTGGCCCTGTTCCATCGCCATCTCCGCGTCACAGACGGAGGGTGCCACCCCCCCGCCCGGATGAGAGTGATAATGTCCCATCAGGGGTGTCCCGCCTGCCCGAGCGGCACGGTGGGCCGCGATCAGCACCGCCGGATCGATCTCGAACCGAACCGTGGGATCGCGGGCCACGTTTTCTGCCGCCAGGATTTCTGAAATAATGCCGTTGCGTCCCAGTAGGAGCCCGCAGACTTCGCGCCCGGCGTCGCGGGCGCAGCGACTGAGGATCGACCCGAGCAGCGCTCTTGATATGCGTACGGCCATCCCCACATCCTATCCGATGGGGGAAGGGAGTTCCATAGTAACCGCCGTGGTCGACGACGGGCATGCCGGAGCGCGGCTCGACAGGGCGCTGGCAGACCTTGTTCCCGCGCTTTCCCGCGAACGGTTGAAAAGCCTGATCCTGGACGGACGGGTGGCCGACGGGCTATGCGGCCCGGTCCGCGACCCCTCCCGCAGGGTTCAGCCCGGGCAGAGCTTCACACTGCACATCCCCGAGGCCATCCCGGCCGAAGCGCGCGCGCAACCAATACCGCTGGTCATCATATACGAGGATGACGCTCTGGTGGTGGTGGACAAGCCCGCGGGTCTGGTTGTGCATCCCGCCGCGGGCAATCCGGAGGGCACTCTGGTCAATGCCCTGCTTCATCATTGCAAAGGCAGTCTGTCCGGCATCGGCGGCGTTGCCCGTCCCGGCATTGTCCATCGCATCGACAAGGACACGTCTGGTCTTATCGTCGTTGCTAAGACCGATGCGGCCCATGAAGGCCTGGCGCGGCAGTTCAAGGATCACAGCATCGTGCGGCGCTATCTCGCGATCGTTCGGGGTCATCCGCTGCCTGCGGCAGGGACGGTCGATAAATGGATCGGCAGATCGGACAGCAACCGGAAAAAAATGGCGGTTCAGCGTGAGGGACGAGGGAAACATGCCGTTACCCACTACCGGGTGCTGGAACGGCTGGACGGCGCCGCACTGGTCGAATGCCGCCTTGAGACCGGGCGTACGCATCAGGTACGCGTGCATATGAGCCATATCGGCCACCCGCTTGTCGGCGATCCGGTCTATGGCACCGGTGGGAAGGGCAAGCTTTCCGATTTATTGGTAAAGCTTTCCTTTCGTCGGCAGGCGTTGCATGCCGCATCATTGGGGTTTATTCATCCTGTAACAGGCGAAAGCCTCAATTTCGAAACTATAGTACCTGCTGACATGCAGGAACTGTTAAGCCAGCTTCGCGTATAGGTTGCTGGCCGGTGTTGAACGCCGTTGCCCAATCGGGGACGGGAGAAAGGGACCAGGGTTACAGACATGGCCGAGACCAACACTTCGCGGGCCGTCGTTCCTGCATTAGGGAGCGACGCGAGCCTCAACCGGTACCTTGCCGAGATCAGGAAATTCCCGATCCTGACGCCCGAGCAGGAATATATGCTTGCCAAGCGGTATCAGGAACATAGCGATCCCGAAGCCGCGGCACAGCTCGTCACATCCCATCTGCGCCTCGTCGCGAAAATCGCGATGGGATATCGCGGCTACGGGTTGCCGGTCAGTGAGCTTATCTCCGAGGGCAATATCGGCCTGATGCAGGGTGTGAAGAAGTTCGAGCCCGATCGTGGCTTCCGCCTCGCCACCTATGCGATGTGGTGGATCCGTGCGTCGATCCAAGAGTTCATTCTGCGCAGCTGGAGCCTCGTGAAAATGGGCACCACCGCCGCGCAGAAGAAGCTGTTTTTCAACCTGCGGCGGATGAAGAACAATATCGAGGCTTTCGAAGACGGCGACCTGCACCCGGAGGACGTTGCGAAGATCGCCACCGATCTCGGCGTGTCCGAGGACGAGGTCGTCAGCATGAACCGCCGGATGGCGATGGGCGGCGACACCTCGCTCAACGTACCGATGCGCGAGGACAGCGACGGACAATGGCAGGACTGGCTCGCCGACGACAACCCCTTGCAGGACGAGCGAGTCGCCGACGCCGAGGAACGCGACATTCGCCATGGCCTGCTGGTAAAGGCGCTTGATTCCCTCAACGACCGCGAAAAGCACATCCTGACCGAGCGCCGCCTCGCGGAGGACCCCAAGACGCTCGAAGAACTGAGCCAGGTCTACGGCGTATCTCGCGAACGGGTGCGCCAGATTGAGGTCCGCGCGTTCGAGAAGCTGCAAAAGGCGATGATGCGCCTTGCGGGCGAACGGCATCTCGTACCAGCCTGAAGTTTCCGCGGCGACATACTGGATGGAAGCTTTGCATCGTTCCGGGCTGAAGCCTATATACCGGGGATGGCCATCTTCCCCCGCCCTGTCTCTCCACGGAGCGCCTCCAGCGACCTTTGGAGCTACCTGACCGAGAAGCGCGCCCACAAATGGCCGCTACTGGGTTTGTCGGTGACTCTGACGGGCCTCGTCGTGTGGGCTTTCGTGATCGACGCCGACACGAACACGATGCCCACCCGGAACAAGATTACCTATTTCAGCAACTGGACGTCGGAACGATCCGACGTCGCCATCATCATGCAGCAGAAGATTGACCTTGCACGTCGTGAAGCGATGCTGCGCAAGAAACAGAAGGAAATGCGGAAGGTCGCCGATACTTTCGGCATCGAGTGGCGCGAGGAGGCCCGCCGGAACGATGTCCGCCGGGCCGAGGCGCTGAAGCAGCTGAATGCACAGCTCGACCGAAGGCTGGCCGAGGCGCTGGCAAAGGAAAAGCGCACAGGCGCGGGCAACCCCTGGGGCACGGGCGTGATCTCGCCAACCGTTTCTGAAGGGCCGCGATGAGGAATGCGGGCGATGCGCGCTTCATGCGCGCCGCCATTGCCCTTTCACTGCGCGGCGCGGGACGAACCGCCCCCAACCCCAATGTCGGTTGCCTGATCGTCCGCGACGGCGTCGTGGTCGGGCGCGGCTGGACGCAGCCGGGCGGGCGTCCCCATGCGGAGGCACAGGCGCTCGCGCAGGCGGAGGGATTCACGGAAGGGGCAAGCGCCTTCGTCACGCTGGAACCCTGCTTCCATCTGTCGCCCCGAGGCCCGCGTTGCGTCGAGCTGCTGCAGCGCGCCGGCATTGCCCGCGTGGCAGTCGCCACACCCGACCCCGATCCACGCACCAACGGCCAAAGCGCGCAATGGCTGCACGAGCATGGCGTCGCGGTCGATATGGGCCTCATGGAAGACGAGGCGCGGGCGGCAATGGCGGGATTCTTCGCGCGGCAGCTATGGGGCCGCCCGGCCATCACATTAAAGCTCGGCCTTTCGCTTGACGGGTGCATCGCCATGCCGGACGGCACGAGCCGCTGGATCACAGGGGCAGCGGCGCGCGCCCACGCACATGTCGAGCGCGCATCCCATGACGCGATCCTTGTCGGGCGCGGCACCTGGTCGGCCGATGCGCCCCGGCTCGATGTACGCCTTCCGGGCCTCGGGAACCGCAGTCCCCGTCGCGTGCTGCTCGGCCACGGAAACGCGCCGGAAGGCTGGGAAATCATTTCCAGTCCGGAACAGGTCGCGGACCTTGATCGCGTATCGACCCTCCTGGTCGAGGGCGGGGCGCAAACCGCCGCCAGCTTCCTGCGCGCGGATCTGGTTGATCGCTTGCTGCTGTACCGTGCGCCGATCATCATCGGCGGCGGACGGCCCGCTATCGGCGACATCGGCCTTCCCGCGCTTGACGCCGCACACGGGCGCTGGCGCCTGGCGGACCGGCGAATGCTGGGCGAGGATTGCATGGAGGTTTACCTGCGGACGCGGGGGAGCTAGACGCAAGGCCATGTTCACCGGCATCATCACCGACATTGGCACCATAGAACGCTCGGAGCAACGCGGCGACCTCCGCCTGCGGATCGCGTGCGGGTTCGACATGGACGGCGTCGCTCTTGGTGCGTCGATCGCCTGTTCGGGCGTGTGCCTCACCGTGGTCGACAAGGGCGTTGGCGACAACGGCGACGGCTGGTTCGACGTCGACGCATCGGCAGAGACCGTGCGCCGCACCGCCGCGGGCATGTGGCAGACAGGACAGCGGCTGAACCTTGAACGCGCGCTCAAACTGGGCGACGAGCTTGGCGGCCACATCGTTACCGGCCATGTCGACGGGATCGCGACCGTGGCGACAGTGACCGCACAGGGCGAGTCACATCGGGTCGAGTTCATCGTCGCCGGGGACATCGCGCCGTTCATCGCCACCAAGGGTTCGGTTACCGTCGACGGCGTCTCGCTGACCGTAAACGAGGTACGCGACGAAGGGGACAACGCCGTTTTTTCTGTCAACATCATACCCCATAGCTGGCAGGTCACGACGCTGAACCGGCTCAACCCGGGCGATGGCGTGAATGTCGAAATCGATGTTCTCGCCCGTTACCTGGCACGGATGCGGGACCGGGCCTCCTCGTGATGTGAAAACACGGTTGACGATCACATTGGAGTGTGATTAGTCGAGACATGTCTAAACAGCTTGTCGAAGAAATCGAAAGCCTTATCCGGCGCGGCGAAATGTCGCGTTCGGGACTCGCGCGATCGGCCGGACTTCATGCCAACAGCCTGCGAAAGCTTGGGGACGCGGACTGGAATCCGACTGCGGAAACGCTGGCCAAGCTGGAGACCTATCTGGCGAAGCGGGAGAGCGGC
>DASULD010000005.1:0-3091 GCA_036278355.1 Sphingobium sp. | reverse complement strand
CGGATCAGCCGGCCGACCCACCTCAACCTGTTTCCTCGCGTGGTCGAGCAGATCTACCAATATTTCCTTGGCGAGGTACTGCACCGGGTGAGCAGGGGCCAGGACCGGACCGAGGCGGAGACCGCGGTTCGCCATGCCATGGCAAAGACCTTCCTGGGCGACCGGCTGGTCTTTGCAGTGGTCGGCGGCGCCCCGATATCGCAAGAGCTGCGCCAATTCTTCATGGATACGTTCGGCGTTCCGCTATGCGTAGGCTATGGCTCGACCGAGACATCGGGCGTGACCTTCGACGGTCGGCTCGACCGCCGCTTCGTCACGGATTTCGAGCTGCGCGACGTGCCGGAGCTCGGCTATTCGAACGCCGACCGCCCCTGGCCGCGCGGCGAACTGGCGGTCAAGACGCGCAGCGCCATTCCCGGCTATTACAAGGACGCCAAGGCCACGGCCGGGATCCGTGACGAGAATGGCTGGATCCTGACCGGCGATGTGTTCGAGCTGCGCGAGGGCGAGGAACTGGTCTGGATCGACCGGCGGAATAATGTGCTGAAACTTTCCCAGGGCGAATATGTCGCGCTGAGCCAATTGGAGATCGAATATGCCGGGTCGGTCCCCTGGATCAGGCAGATTTATCTCTATGGCACCTCGTTTCGGCCCAATCTGGTCGCAGTGATCGTGCCCGACCGCGACCTTGCAGCCGAGCGGCTGGGCCATGCCCCTGATGAGACGGAATTGCGCAGCCTGCTTCACGCCGGCCTGGCCGAGGCCGCGCGCAAGGCCGGTCTGCGCAAGTTCGAAATCCCGCGCGATTTCATCATCGAGGAGGAACCCTTCACGATCGAAAGCGGCCTGCTGTCCACCATTCGCAAGCCGCTCAGGGCCGCGTTCAACCGCAAATATCAGGAGCGCCTGGAATCGCTCTATGATGGCATTGCGGCGCGCCAGCGCGAAGAGGTGCTGATGCTGCGCGATCCGCACTCGGACCTGACCATCGAGGACCGCATCGCCCTGGCCTTGCGTGCGACCTTGGGGCGTGACGACATCGACCTGTCGGGGGACCCCAGCTTTCTGGACCTTGGCGGCGACTCCTTCGACGCCATCACCCTTTCCATGCTGCTCGAAGATGTTTTTGGAACTGCCATTCCCGCTGGCGCCATCCTCAGCCCGACCGGCAGTCCCCGGCGCTGGGCCGAAATGCTCCGCGGCGGCCAGGAGGAGGACCGCCTGACCTTCGTCGCTGTCCATGGCGAAAATGCGCAAGAGCTTGACGCTGCGGACCTCGATCCCGCTCGCCTGCTGCCGGAGGGCATGAGCACGGGCGCGAGCCCCACCGAGGATCCCACCTCGACGCGCGTGGTGCTGGTGACCGGCGCGAACGGATTCCTGGGCCGCTTCGTCACGCTCGAATGGCTGGAGCGCCTCGCCCCGCACGGCGGCAGGGTGATCGCCCTGGTCCGGGGCGTAGACGATGCTGATGCGCGACACCGGCTCAAGGACTCTTACGGCGCACATGATGCCGAGCTTGCGAAGCGGTTCGACGAACTTGCGGCCGATCATCTCGAGGTCATCGCCGCGGATCTCGGTGAGCGGGGCCTCGGCATCGATGCTGCCGTTTTGGACGATCTCGCTCAGCGGGTGGACCGGATCGTCCATGTCGGCGCACTGGTCAATCACCGGATGTCCTACAAGGACCTGTTCCAGCCGAATGTCGCCGGGACGCTCGCTCTAATCAAACTGGCGCTGGCCGAGCGGATCAAACCGATCGACTTCGTCTCCTCCCGGGCAGTTTCGGGATTGCCCGGTGCCGGCGGGGTTGATCTGGAGACGGCCGACATACGCGCCGCTCTGCCCCGGATTACGCCCGGCAATGACTACGCTTTCGGCTACGCCGCCAGCAAATGGGCCGGCGAGGTGCTGCTGCGCCACGCGCACGAGCAGTTCGGGCTGCCGGTCAATGTGTTCCGGTGCGGGATGCTGATGGCGCATCGTAAATTCGCCGGACAGATCAACGTCCCGGACCTGTTCATCCGTCTTCTGGCCAGCCTCGTGCTGGCGGGAGTCCGCCCGCCTTCCTTCTATGCCGATGCCGCCGACCCGGTGGGGTTTGAAGGACTGCCGGTGGACCATGTCGCCCGTGCCATGGTCGCTCTCGCGCTTGCCGGCGGTCCAGGCTATCGCAGCTTCGACGTCGCTCCTTCGATGGAGATGGGATCGGCCTCGCTCGATCGCGTCGCCGACTGGATCGAATCGGCCGGCTACCCCCTCGATCGGGCAAGCAGCCATTCGGAATGGCTGGCGCAGCTTGAGGCGCGGCTGGAGCGCCTGCCCGCTCAGGCTCGTCAGTCCAGCGCCCTGCCGATTCTTTCCGCCTTCGCCGCGCCCATGACGCGGAGCCAGGTCCGTGCGGGAGGCGCCTTCGCCCGCGCGCTGCGGAGCGGCGGCAGCGAAGCCCCGCCGGCGCTGACGGAGACGTATCTGCACAAGCATCTCGCCGACATGCGGCAGCATGGCCTTATCTCACCGGCTTCCAAAGGATGTGTCCAATGACGAATGAAGTAGACGCGATCGTGGTCGGCGCCGGCTTTGCCGGGCTGTACATGCTGCACAGCCTGCGGGAGAAGGGCTTGTCGGCCAAGCTGATCGAGGCGGGTAAGGACGTGGGCGGGGCGTGGTACTGGAATCGCTATCCGGGCCTGCGCTGCGACGTGGAGTCGACCGATTACCAGTATCAGTTCTCGGACGAGATTGAGCGCGGGTGGGACTGGCCGGAACGCTATTCCAAGGGCCCCGTGATCCAGAAATATTTGTCCTATGTCGCAGACACGCTGGATCTGCGCCGCCACATCCTGTTCGAGACGACGGCCACGGCGGCCACCTTCGAAGAGGAAAGGCAAAGCTGGCTGGTCGAGACCGATCGCGGCGGCACCTTCCGCGCCAGCTACTTCATTCTCGCGGTCGGGCCGCTGACTTCGGTGAACACGCCCTCCTTTGCCGGCATGGAGGAATTCGAGGGGCGCCTGTTCCATACCGCCCGCTGGCCGGAGGATCCTGTCGACTTCACCGGCCGCCGGGTCGGAATCATCGGCACCGGCTC
>DASULD010000004.1:0-18366 GCA_036278355.1 Sphingobium sp. | reverse complement strand
CAACCGCACAGGTAAGGTCGGCCACCTTCCGTGCCTCATTGCGGATGTCGCTCACTGCGGCGGCGACGCTGTCCTTGCTTATCTCCGTCACTTTGGTGGCTTCCTCGGTATAGTCCTGCACGGCGCCGCGGCAGAATTCGACGCAGGCAGACAGCATGCCGGGTAGGGAGTCTGTTCCGCAGATTCTCTCGGCAAGCTGCAGTTCCTGCTCGCAGCGTTTGTTGAGGAATGACAGGAATTCATTGTGCTGGGCAAACGCCGCCTTCATCATCGTGGCCTGAAGGTGTGGCGCGACCGTCAACATCTGAAGCAGGTTTGGTATCATGCTCTCGGCCGGCCTTGAGGGACCTCGCGCCCGTGCGGGGGCGCTGCCGTGGCCGCCCCTGCCGGAATCTGGCTGTGACATGGCTCGACTCATCAACCTGAATTCAGGATCAAGTCAGGGTCTTTTGGACCACAGGACGACCCGGCGAAACAAGCAATGCCGCACCCTGCGACGATATGTGCCGTCTGAGGGACCGGTGGGGAGCGTTAATGGGCGAGCACGACCGGAACGCTGCTGGTGCTGAGCATATGCTTGGTCACGCCTCCGAAAGCCTCACGCAGCCGGCCGCGCCCATAAGCGCCCATGACGAGATAGTCCGCATTCCACCGGCTGCATTCCCCGGCGATCACATCCCAAGTATCCCGTCCATCGGCGGCTATCGATTCGACGGCCCCATGTACGCCATGGTGCAATAGATATTGCGCCGCCGGTTCCAGGTTCGCGGTGTCGGATTTGCCCGTGACGGTAAAGATCCGGACCTCTGATGCAAGGCGAAGTAACGGTACACTTGCGCGCAGGGCAGCCGCGCAGGATACGCTGGCATCCCATGCGATCAGGGCGCGTCGCGTACCGAACCCTTCTTGTCCTTCAGGAACAGCGACAACGGGCGCCTTCGTTTCCATCACGATGCGGCTGGTAATGCCGCGCATATCCGGCAGGGAGCGTTCCTCAAGCTGCCGGTTCAGGACGATAACGTCGGCGAGGGTAGAATATTCGATCACCGCCCGGGAGATATCGCCAGTCAGCTGAACGCTGTTCCACGAGACGTTTTCCGTCGCAAGCCGCCGCTGGAGCGCGGACCTGTGTTGCGCCTCGCGCTCCTGTTCCTCAGCGATCAACAGCGCCTGGTCGGCCCCGCCGTACATGTCGGCGATCACCATAGGCAATACCGTCACATCGATACAGGTCAGATGACCCTCCAGCGCCCGGGCCAGATCGAGCGCGACCCGAAGACGTGCCTCCTGCCCGTTATCGTCATGCACCAACAAAACAATGTTTTTCATCATCGACTCCCATCGTGCGCGTTCAGGCCCGGGTCGCCATGCATCTGAAGAGTGTACCCAAAAATCGGAACCAAGTCATGGTCTTGATGACTCGGTAGCAGGCGGGTCCGCCTTATTATCAAGTTTGTGCGCCGGTGCAGTCGCGTTTCTCAAATTCTCCGGCATCCTATAATAGAAATATGACGACCCAGAATCCCGCAGCCGAATTGATCGGCACGCTCCATGCGCTGATCCGCGTCATGGAGGAAGAGAGCGAGGCGTTAGCGTCTCATCTTCCTTTGGCGAACTATCCTGCGCTGGCGCACGAGAAGGCCCGGCACATGCGCGCGCTCGGCAGGCTGTGCGTACACCTGAGGCAGCAGAATCCCTATTGGGTGGACGACCTTATGGGTGACGACCGTCGACATTTCCTTGCCGCACGCGAAGATCTGCGCAAGGCGGCGCTGATCAACGCAACTGTCGCGCGCGAATCCGCCGGGCCAAAAATCATCCTATAATAGAGGGTGAAGCGCGCTCTTCGGTCCGGTCCCCAACCCCGGATGCGCCTTCACGCGGTCACGCGGCAGGCGGGGTCGCAAGCGCGGAGCCAGCGGCAACCCCACATCGCCGCTGGCTCCGTTACCCATAGCGTTCAGCTATCGCCGACGCGAGCGCGATGCCCCCGGCGCGGAAACAGGTGTCAGGATGAACCGCTCAAAGGTGCAGCCCGCGATCGGACGCGGTCCGGCGAGCATCGCAATGCAGTCGCCAATGGAGGGATCGTCCAACGGCCCGAGCACGTCCTCTATGTCAGGCAGCACGGCGCCTGGTTGGCACATCGCATGCGCGGCGGCCGCGCGCCAAAGCAAAGCGGCGTCCTCCACCCTTATGCACAGATCGAGATCGAAGCGTTCCGCCCTGTTGCGAACGCCCTCGGCGGCATGTTGGCCGGGTCGCCAGATCATGGTCACGGCCCTTCTCCCCTTACGGTAGAAACTGTTGCCGCCCGAAGGACCCTTTACTGGGCTCTTTCATTCGGAAGGTGGCCCCTTGCACAGATGATTGAAATCCGGAGGAAACCGTACGGAACTTTACCTATGTGTTGTTAACGCATCCACAGGGGAACCACGCAAGATCAAGCGCACGGCAAGACGGTTACCGCAGGACGCCAGGGCGCGGCGGGCGTTCGCGCATCCCGGCGCTCACCCCAGACCCAATCCCACCGCCGTCCAGTAGGTGGCACCGGCCGCCAGATAGGCGAGGGCGAACAGGTAGGCGGTCATGAAGCCCGGCCATTTCCAGCTGTTCGTTTCCCGGCGTGTCACCGCTATGGTCGATATGCACTGCGGCGCGAATACGAACCATGCGAGAAAGGCAAGGGCGGTCGCAAGCGACCAGTTGCCTTTCAGCCGCTCTCCCAGCGACTGTTCGACCGCGGCTTCGTCGTCTCCAGCCTCGATGCTGTAGGTTGTCGCGAGCGCGGAGACCGCGACCTCTCGCGCGGCCATTGCCGGAACCAGAGCGAGGCTGATGTCACGATTGAAGCCGACGGGTTCCATCACCACGTGAAGCGCGCTGGCGATTCGTCCGGCCGCGCTGTATTCGACCGGCGAAATGCCGGATCCGGCGGGCGGTTTGGGAAAGCTCAGCAAAGCCCACAGGATGATCGTTGAGACGAAAATGATCGTGCCCGCACGCTGCAGGAAAATAAACGCCCGTTGCCATAGGCCGATGGCGATGTCCTGCACTCGCGGCCATTGATATTTCGGCATCTCCATCAACAGGCCGCTGCTGCGTCCGCGTGCCACGGTGCGTCGCAGGACGAGGGCCGCGATCATCGCGCCCACGATCCCGCCGATATAGAGGCAGAACAGCACCAGCCCCTGAAGACCTATGCCGCCGCTGACTTGCCGGGCTGGAATGAATGCCCCGATAATAAGAGCATATACGGGCAGACGCGCCGAACATGTCATCAACGGGGCGATCAATATGGTCGTCAGACGATCCTTGTGATCGCTGATGGAACGCGTGGCCATGATGCCCGGGACAGCGCAGGCGAAGGACGATAGCAAGGGGATAAACGCCCGGCCGGAAAGGCCAACGCGCCCCATGAGGCCATCCATCAGGAACGCCGCGCGCGTCATGTATCCGGTCGCCTCAAGCATCAGGATGAAGAAGAACAGGATCAGGATCTGCGGCAGGAATACGACGACCGATCCGACGCCGTTGATGACGCCATCGACCAGGAACGAGCGGACCAGCCCCGGCGGTGTCGCGGCGATCGCCGCCTCGCCCAGCATTCCGGCCAGACCTTCAAGGAACTCGACGGGCGCGGCCGACCACGCGTAGACGCCCTGGAACATCAGGAACAGGAGGGCAAGCAGCAAGGCCGGGCCGCCGACGGGGTGCAGGGCCACGCGATCCACCACATGGGTGAGGCGGCGCGAAGGCGTTTCGGAAAGGATCGCGGCACGCGCGAGCGCATGCGCCCGCGCCCTCCGCGCGGCGAAATCACGGGTCGCGGACGACGGCCGGGTACTGGCGCTGCCCACGAGCGGAGTCAGCGCATCGATCAGACGGTCAAGTCCGCGCCTGCGTACTGCGACGGTTGCCACCACGGGAACGCCCAAGCCCTCCGCCAGCGTCTCGGGACTGAGTTCAAGACCATCCCGCGCGGCGAGGTCGACCATATTGAGGGCGATCACCGTAGGCACCCCGAGTTCCAGGACCTCCAGCGCGAACCGCAAATGATTTTCCAGGTTGGCTGCATCGACCACGACTATCAGCCCATCGGGCAGGCGCTCTCCCTGTTGCCTGCCCAGCACGACGTCGCGGGTCACCTGTTCGTCCGGGCTGGTCGGCGACAGGCTGTAAGTGCCGGGCAGGTCCACCAGCTCGATGGGTCTTCCGTCCGATAATGCGGCGCGGCCGGATTTACGCTCGACCGTCACGCCGGGATAGTTACCGATTTTCTGGCGCGCGCCCGTCAGTGCATTGAACAGGGCGCTTTTGCCGGCGTTGGGGTTGCCGACCAGAGCGATGAGCGGACTGGGCGTCATATGGCGGCCGGAACGCCGTTCAGGCCGTCATTCGCCGTCCGTACATGGATGGCGTGCGCATGTTCCCGCCGCATCGCAACGGTCATGCGGCCGATGCGGCAGGTCAACGCTCCGCGACCGAGCAGGCCACCGCGATGCAGCGTTTCGATGTGAGCCCCTTCATGAATGCCGAACTCCCGAAGCCGCTGGGCCTCGCCCTGTGAAAGACTGTCCCATTCCACCTTGTCGATGCAGGCGCGGCGGCCTTTGGTCAATTGATGCAGAAGCAAGGTTAATTCCGTCACAGTTGATGCGAACGATTATCATTATACCCGATTCCTGGCGAGTCTTTTTTGTTGTGTATCCGGCCTCGGCGGCAGGGATAACTCAACGCTGGTACTTGCCCGGGTCCATCCTTAGATGCATGCGCAGGCATGGATAAAAATTCAAGAGAACATGGGCACGTGCGTACGCCCCCAGGCATGGGGATGGCCGAGTTCATCCTGCTGATGGCCCTGCTGATGGCTATGAACGCGTTGTCGATCGATCCGATGCTGCCCGCGATGCCCGATATGGGGCGCGATCTGGACGTCCTCCGGGCCAATGACCGGCAACTCATCATCACCGTCTATTTCGCGGGCTTCGGGCTGGGATCGCTTTTTTACGGGCCGCTTTCGGACCGCTATGGGCGACGCCCGGTTCTTCTGGTCAGCATCGCGCTGTTTATCGTGGCGACCACCGTGTGCGCCGTCTCGCCCAATTTTGCGGTCATGCTCGTCGCGCGCGCTGCCGCCGGGTTTTTCGCAGCCGCTGGTCGCGTGGTCGTGGTCGGAATCGTGCGCGACTGCGTCCATGGGGACAGGATGGCCAGCGTCATGTCGCTGATCTTCATCGTTTTCATGATCGTACCCATACTCGCGCCCAGCTAGGGTCAGCTGGTGTTGCTGATCGCGCCCTGGCGCTGGATCTTCTGGTCGCTGGCCGTGACGAGTGCGATCATGTGGTTCTGGGTCGCATACCGATTGTCAGAGACGCTGACCGCCGAGAACCGCATCGCCATCGGTTTTGCCGATCTCGGCCGCACGTTTATGGAGGTGGTTACCCACAGGGTGTCCATCGGACATATGCTGGCGAGCGGTGTCATGATGGGCGGCATGGTGGGCTTTGTCGCGTCGATACAGCAGATTTTCTTCGACGTGTTTCGGAATCCAGGTATTTTTCCCTTGGCCTTTGCCGGGATCGCCGGGTGGATGGCCGTCGGCAGCTTCTTCAACAGCCGGCTGGTGATGCGGACGGGCGCACGGCGCCTGTCACAGGGGGCGATGATCGCGATGGCGCTGCTGTCCGGGGTGCATACCCTCATGGCCGGGACCGGCCATGAATCGCTTTTCCTGTTCATGCTGTTCCAGTCGGCAACGATGCTCTGCCTCTCCTTTGCCGGAGCAAACTTCAGCGCAATCTCGCTGGAACCGTTCGGCCGGGGGGCGGGCCTTGCCTCGTCGGTACAGTCAGCGCTCAGCTCGGTCCTGGGAGCTGTTCTGGGTGGCGTTGTGGCGAACGCATTCGACGGCACGACCGTGCCGCTGTCGCTCGGTTATCTCGTTTTCAGCCTGCTCGCGTTGCTGATCGTCGCATGGGCGGAAAGCTGGAGGCTGTTCCGCCGTCCCGGTCTTGCCCATTTGCGTCAGGGGCTGGAATCCCCAATGAGGTGAAGGGCGTCTCCGCGGATCAGGCGTCGCTGCCGCCCGGCGTGTGGACCCCGGGCAGGGGCGGCACCGGCTGCGGCGGAACATCCCTGTCCTCCTCGTGCACGTCGACGATGCCGCGTCCCACATGGCTGTGCCGCCTGCTGTAAAGAAAATAGATCGCCAGGCCGAAGATGGCCCAGCCGACGAACAGGCTCTTGGTGTAGGTATCGAGGCTGTAGAACAGGTATCCGCAGCCAAGCACGGCGAGCGGCGCCACGATGGCGACGGCCGGCGTCCTGAACGGACGGGCGCGGCCGGGGTCGGTACGGCGCAGGACCAGCACCGCGATCGCCACCATCGCGAACGCGAACAGCGTGCCGGAGTTCGAGATGTCGGCAAGCGCGCCGACGGGAAACAGCGCCGCAAAGATCGCGACCACGATCCCGGTGATGATCGTCACCACATAAGGGGTGCGATATTTGGGATGCACCTTGCTTAATGCCTCGGGCAAAAGGCCATCACGGCTCATCACGAAGAAAATACGCGTCTGTCCGAACATCATCATCAGCACCACGGAAGGCAGGGCGAAGCCGGCGGCGAGGCCGACGAGGTTTCCGATCTGCTGCCAGCCGATAGAGCGCAGCGTCCATGCCAGCGCTTCTTTCGAGCAAACCACCGCCCCGTTGGCAATGTCTGCGCAGGCTGCGGCCATGGCGGTCGTGTTGCCGGGGGAGATGCCGTTTCCGGCCGCATCCCGCAGCGGCTGGGCGCCCACGGTCCCGATTACGCCTGCCGCGACGAGCAGGTAGAATGCCGTGCAGATCGCGAGGCTGCCGATCAGGCCGATCGGCATGTTGCGCTGCGGATTCTTGGTCTCTTCCGCCGCGGTCGAGACAGCGTCGAAGCCGACGTAGGCGAAGAAAATCGATGCCGCTGCAGCGGAAACACCGGCGAAACCGAGCGGCGCGAACGGTTCAAAATTCTCGGCGTTCATCACCGGGATCGCAAGTGCGACGAACACAGTCAGCGCCGAAATCTTGACGACCACCAGCACCGCGTTGACCAATGCGCTCTCGCGCGTGCCGATAACCAGCAGCCATGTCACCAACAGCGCGATAATGAACGCGGGGAGGTTGATGAAGCCGCCCACCTCCATCGCGGTGCGCAGCTCCTCGGTCGGCGTCGCGCCAAAGGCCATCTGGACCTGCGCGATCAGCGCATTTGCGTTCGTGAGGCCCGCGGGCAGGGCCACGCCGCCATATTCACGCAACAGTCCCACAAAGTAGCCGGACCATCCGACGGAGACCGCGCCTGCGGCGACCGCATATTCCAGCACCAGCGCCCAGCCCACCATCCAGGCCACGAGCTCGCCCATCACCGCATAGCTATAGGTGTAGGCCGAACCGGAAACCGGCACCATCGATGCCATTTCGGCGTAGCACAGGGCAGCCACGGCGCACACCAGGCCGGCGATCATGAAACTGAGCATCATGCCCGGACCGGCCTTTTGCGCGGCCTCGGCCGTCAGCACGAAAATTCCGGTCCCGATGATCGCCCCAACCCCCAGCATGGTAAGCTGAAAAGCGCCAAGCGAGCGGGGCAGCGATTTCTTCTCTGCCGTCGCCAGGATGGCGTCCAGCGGCTTGATGCGACCAAAGATCATGAATGCTGACCCCTTTTACGAGTACGTACGCCGAGCGCTCCTTGGCCCGGAGGCGAGACTATAGGCTAATCCGGTATGCGCAAGAGTCCGCATGTCCGGCGGCGCGATCACCTTACGAGCATCGGTCCCATCGGGCGGCCCGCGAAGATGTGTATATGGAGATGCGGCACTTCCTGATGCGCGTCATGCCCGACATTTGCGAGCAGCCGGTACCCGCTTTCGAGGTGGCCGTTTTCGCGGGCGATGTGCCCGACAGCGCGTATGAAACCCGCGATTTCCGCCTCGCTTGCCTTCGCCGAGAAATCGTCCCAACTCACATAGCGGCCTTTGGGAACGACCAGGATATGCGTCGGCGCCTGCGGGTTTATGTCGTTGAACGCGAACGCCCATTCGTCCTCGTAAACCTTCTGGCACGGGATGTCCCCGCGTAGAATTTTTGCGAAGATGTTGTCGTCGTCATAGGGAAGGGCGGGGTCTATCGGCATGATGTCTCTTCAATCCTTCTCGCGACCGGCTTTTTCGGCCAGGCCGGAGACGCCTTCGCGCCTGTCCAGCTCCGCGCGGATGTCGTCTAGCGACAGGTTCATGTCGGCGAGCAGCACGGCGAAATGAAACATCAGGTCCGCGCCTTCCTTCACCACCTCGTCGCGGTCGTCCGCGATGGCCGCGATCACCGTCTCGACCGCTTCCTCGCCCAGCTTCTGGGCAATCTTGGCGCGGCCCCTGGCAGTGAGCTTGGCGACATAGGAGGATGAGGGGTCGGCGCGGCGCCGTTCGCGGATCGTCTGTTCAAGTCGGAATAGCGCATCGGGCATCGGGTTTATCCTTCGCCACGCTGTTTGGCGCGGTTGGCGTTCGGATGTCAATCGTGGAGGGGCGTGCGCACTTTTATGCCCGCCGCCGCGAGCGCCCCGTGAGCCTCCGCAATCGTATGCTGGCCGAAATGAAATATCGACGCGGCGAGCACCGCGCTGGCGTGGCCGCGGGTTACGCCCTCGACAAGATGCTGGAGCGTGCCGACCCCGCCGCTCGCGATTACCGGGACGGATACCGCGTCCGCTATGGTGCGGGTAAGGGCCAGATCGTAGCCGCTCCGCGTGCCGTCCCCATCCATCGATGTGACGAGCAGTTCGCCCGCGCCCAGATGGGCGAGCCGCATCGCATGTTCGACAGCGTCTATGCCGGTCGGGCGCCGGCCCCCGTGGGTGAATATTTCCCAGTGGCCATCGCCGGTGCGGCGGGCATCGACGCTGGCGACAATGCACTGGCTTCCGAACCGGTCGGCGATGTCGGCCACCACCTCCGGACGTGCCACGGCGGCACTGTTCACGGCGACCTTGTCCGCGCCTGCGAGCAGGAGCGCGCGTGCATCCTCCGCCCCGCGTACGCCGCCCCCGACCGTCACCGGCATGAAACACACCTCGGCGGTGCGGCGCACCACCTCGAGGATGGTCCCCCGCGCCTCGTGGCTGGCTGTGATGTCGAGGAAACAGAGCTCGTCCGCTCCGGCCGCGTCGTAGAGGCGCGCCTGCTCCACCGGGTCGCCAGCATCCTTGAGGTCGACGAAGTTGACGCCTTTGACCACGCGCCCGTTGGCGACATCAAGGCAGGGGATCACGCGGACACGGACAGTCATGGTCTATTCTCGAATCCGTTAGCCCTGAGCGGCCGGCGAGGCCTGACCCTCGAATGGCTGTCGTTCACTTCAGGACAGACGAAGTCTTCGACACGCTCGGCCCGGCCGGACAGTTGCATCGATCTACTCCGCCGCCGCCACGGCGAGCGCTGCGCTGAGGTCCAGCCGGCCGTCATAGAGAGCCCGGCCGGTAATCACGCCCTCGACCCCGTCCTGCGCGTGGAGGGCCAGCAGGCGAATGTCGGAAATGCCCGCAACCCCGCCGCTGGCGATCACCGGGATCGTGCAGGCGCGCGCCAGATCGACGGTTGCTGCGATATTGCAACCCTTGAGGAGGCCGTCACGGCCGACATCGGTGAACAGAAGCGCCGCGACGCCCGCATCCTCGAACCGGCGGGCGAGATCGATGACCGCCATGTCGCTTTTCTCTGCCCAGCCCTCGGTGGCGACGAAGCCGTCGCGCGCATCGACCGCGACGACGATCCCGCCAGGGAAGTCGCGCGCGGCGCCTTTGACGAACTCCGGGTCCTTGAGCGCGGCCGTGCCGATGACGATGCGCGCCACGCCGATGCCGAACCAGCGCTCCACGGAGTCCCTGTTCCGGATGCCCCCGCCCAGTTGAACATGGCCGGGGAAGGTGCGAACGATGCTCTCCACAGCCTCCCCGTTGACGGCCCGGCCCGCAAAGCTGCCGTCGAGATCGACGACATGAAGGTGCCCGGCCCCCGCCTCGTGGAACAGCATCGCCTGGGCGGCGGGGTCATCGCCATAGACGGTCGCACGGTCCATGTCGCCTTCGGCAAGGCGAACAACCTGGCCGCTTTTCAGGTCGATGGCGGGAAAGACGATGATAGGCATCAAGGCTTCCAGTGGAGAAAGCGGGAGAGAAGGGAAAGGCCATATCGCTGGCTCTTTTCCGGGTGAAACTGGACGCCGACCACAGTGCCGTGCCCGACCGCCGCAACAATCGATCCGCCGTGATCAGTGGTCGCCAGCACCTGCGAGGCGTTCGTTGCGGCAAAATGATAGCTGTGCAGGAAGTAGGCCTCGCCCTGCTCGATCAACGGATGAGGTGTTACAGGGGTCACGTCGTTCCAGCCCATGTGTGGCACCTTTATCGCCGCATCGCCGGGCGCGACCAGACGCACCGATCCGGGAATCCAGCCCAGCCCCTGATGGCTGCCGAATTCCTCGCCGGTCTCGGCGAGCAGTTGCATCCCGACGCACACGCCAAGGAAAGGTATGCCGCGTTCGTGAACCGCCCGCGTCATCGCCTCCACTACACCCGGCAGGCCGTAGAGGCCATCGCGGCAGGCACGAAACGCTCCCACGCCGGGCAGGACGATACGATCCGCCTTCGCCACCACGTCGGGGTCGGCGGTGACGGCTATGTCCTTGGCCCCCGCCTTCGCCAGCGCATTGTGAACCGAATGAAGATTGCCCGCGCCATAATCAATCAGCGCAACGCTCATCCTCCCAGCATCCCCTTGGTCGAGGGCACTGCATCGCCCTTGCGCGGGTCGATTTCCACCGCCTGGCGCAAGGCCCGCGCCAGTCCCTTGAACAGGCTTTCGATGATGTGATGGTTGTTCTCGCCATAAAGGCATTCGGCGTGCAGTGTGATGCCGGCCGAACCCACAAAGCTGTGAAACCAGTGCTGGAACAGCTCGGTGTCCATCTCGCCGAGGCGCGGCGTGGAAAATTCGGCCTTCCAGACCAGAAAAGGCCGCCCGGAAATATCGAGCGCCACGCGACTGAGTGTCTCGTCCATCGGCGAATAGGCGCTGCCGTAACGGGTGATGCCGCGCTTGTCGCCCAGTGCCTGGGCCACGGCTTCGCCAATGGCGATGCCCGTGTCTTCGGTCGTGTGGTGCTGGTCTACATGAAGGTCGCCCTTCGCATCCACCTCCAGGTCGATCAGCGAATGGCGCGAAAGCTGTTCGAGCATATGGTCGAGAAATCCGATGCCCGTCGACACGCGATAGCTGCCCGTGCCATCGAGATCGACGACGACACGGATCGAGGTTTCCCCCGTGGTCCGGTTGATTTCCGCCTTGCGCATGGCGTCCCTATAGCGCGGAATCGTGGCCGCGCAATCACTTCACCCGGTCCCCTTTCGCGTTTCGCCGAGGCTTGACCCGCATTTCCCCTGCGCTAGGAAAGGCGCATGAGCGATACGATGCCCGACAGCCTGATTCCCTATGACGAGATCGTGCAGGAAGCTCTGCGCGCCGTGGTAGGCCGGGTTTTGGGGCAGGTTGAGCGGATGGGCGGCCTGCCGGGGGACCACCATTTCTATATCACATTCAAGACGCAGGCGTCCGGCGTGGATATCCCCCGCAGCCTGGTAGAGCGTTTTCCCGATGAAATGACCATCGTGCTTCAGAACAAGTTCTGGGACCTCAAGGTCGGGGACGGCGGATTTGAGGTCAGCCTGACCTTCAATCAGATCGCGGCCCGCCTCTCCATACCGTACGGCGCGATTACCGCATTTGTCGATCCTGCGGTCAATTTTGCGCTGCAGTTCCAGGCGCAGGATGGGCCGAACGAGCCCGAACCGCACGACGAAGCCGAGAATGATGCGATTACTGGCGCACCAACTGCCGATGACGGATCGAATGTCGTGACGGTCGACTTCGGCAAAAGAAAATAAATCCGGCAGACCGCGCGTCTCGCGCCCAGCGGGAACCATGATCGGCATAAGGAGGTTGATGTGGCGCAGCCATCCAGAAGGAGTCCGGTCAAAGTGTTGGGCAAAATCGCGGGAAGCATCATCGGCGCGCGGCTGGCCGACCACGCGGACAGATCAAGCACGTTGGGCGCCGCCGCCGGAATGGTCGCGACCTGGTTCGTGCGGCGCTCTCCGGTCGGGGCGTTGGTGATCGGCGCGGCGTGGGTTGGCCACAAGCTTTACACCCGAAGCCGGGAACGCGATGCCGAAGCCGCGAAGGGAGGCAGGAGAGTGGGAAACGAACCTCTCGCGCCGGAGGTATCGCATCCTTCGCAGGTTCAGCCGCCCTCGTCCTGACCCTAGATCTCGCCTTGCCACTGTCTGATTGCATCAACCGGCGAGACCAGCATCAGGACATTGAGCGTCAGATTGTCACGTATCGTCCATAGCGTCAGTAGCTCGAACGCCACCGCCACCGCGATCGTCACGCGGGCAGGCATTCTTGCGGCGAACAGGAAACCCGCCGCCATCATTGCAATGTCGCTGACGCTGTTGATGATGGAATCGCCGGTATAGCCGAGCGCAATGGTCGCGGTGCGATAGCGGTCGATGATGAACGGAGAGTTCTCCGCGATCTCCCAGGCCGCCTCGATCAATACCGACAGCGAAAAGCGCGTGTCGATGCGGAGCCAATGGCGCAGCAGCAACCATGTCGCCGCGTAAAACAGGAAACCGTGGATGATATGACTGAAGCTGTACCAGTCGGCGAGATGCTGGCTGTTCCCGGCGGAGTTGACCGCGCCCTCCCATAATCTCACCGTGCCGCACGTGCAAATGAGTGGGCGGCCTGCAGCATGGAGGACAAGGATTGTCACCGCCACGATCAGTCCGGCGGCGATCAGCGGCCGGCGCCGCAGCATCAGCCTTGCGCGCATTCATTCCCCCGTTGACGTTCCCGGTGTTGCGCGTCAGTAGCAGGCATGGCCGAAACCAACCAGAACGATCCTTACGGCTTCAGGCGCAGGGGGCTACTATTTGTGCTGTCCTCGCCCTCCGGAGCGGGGAAATCCACAATTTCGCGCATGTTGCTGGAGGCGGAGACCGGCCTCAGGATGTCCGTATCGGCGACCACCCGGTCGATCCGTCCGGGCGAGGTTGACGGCAAGGATTATCATTTCGTCGATCTCGACCGCTTTCGCGCGATGACCGCCGCCGACGAGTTTCTTGAATGGGCGCATGTGTTCGGCAACCGCTACGGCACGCCTAGAGCCCCGGTCGAGGAACTGCAGAGGCAAGGTCTTGACGTGCTGTTCGACATTGACTGGCAGGGCGCACAGCAGCTTCACCAGCTGGCGGGCGGCGATGTGGTGCGCGTGTTCATCCTGCCGCCATCGATCGAAGAGCTCGAGCGGCGCCTGCGAGCGCGGGGCACCGACAGCGACGATGTGATCCGCAACCGCATGGCGCGCGCCGCCAACGAGATCGCGCATTGGGACGGATATGACTATGTGCTGGTCAACGACGATGCGCAAAGCTGTTTCGAGAAGGTCCGCAAGATCCTCGCTGCGGAGCGGCTGAAGCGCAGCCGTCAGACCGGGCTGATCGGCTTCATTCGCAAGCTGGAACGAGGCGCGGAAGCATAGGTGCTCCGCCTAGGGCTTTGCCAGCTCCGCGAACCTTGCTGCCATCGCGAACTCGTCGTGACGCTTCGCCCGTCGGGCAAGCGCCTCGTCATCATCGCCCCATTGCTCGGCCTGGAAGAGGTCATCCAGTTCGGCCGCCTGCCAGAGCTGCGCGACGGGAAAGGCGCGCTCAAGCGCAGCCAGGCCGATCACCAGCGATCCGCTAAGGCTGACCATTTTGGAGAGGGCGGCGAGCGCGAACGGATCAAGCGACGCCACCACAGCGCGTAGTCGCGCCAGCGTCGTCTCGGGTTGGCCGACATAAACAACGCCGCTGGTCACCGCGAAGTCGACACCATGACGCTCCGCGGCCCACTCAAGCAGCGGCTGCCATTGCCCCGTCTGGCGGGCGACCAGCTCCTCGGGCCCATCGGCACGGTAACAGAGCAGGTCGCTTTCGCCATAGACCGCCACGGTCGCGGCGAACCCTCGGGCATCGGGCGCAACCCGGTCTATCGCCGCATTGGCGAGGCCGGTCATCGGCATGGACGCCGGGTCGATGTCCTCCCCCTGCGCCCGCCATTCCCCGGCCACTGCCTCCGCGAGCGCCGCATTGGGCAGCAGAAGCGGCGCGCGCGCGGGGGTCCGCACTGCCCGTCCGTCAAGCGTGATGCCATGCCCCCCCTCGCCAGGTACGGCAGCGACTTCCCTGTAAAAACGCTTCATTGCGGCGGGGTTCTCCACGCCCGCCCCAGGATGCGCGGCACGACGATCGTCTGGAACATTCCGACGCTGGCAATGATGGCGCCCATGACTTTCGCCTTCTGACCGGCCACGAAACCAAACTTTTCCGTCATGATAAGAAATCCGGCCATCAGGATCGCAATACCGGAAAGGCGAAAGAGGTTGAGTATGAGGAAGCGCTGCTTCGCGGCGGTTTCGCGCGACTCGCGTTCGGGATCCATGCCGGGGGTCGTCATGATGCGGCGATATGGTGCGCGAGGTCGTCCGTGTCTACCGCCACGGCGAATGCACCGGCAGCGATCAGCGTATCCACATCATGATAGCCCCAGGAAACGCCGAGCGCTCGCGTACCGGCGTTGCTCGCCATCTCCATGTCATAGCTGGTGTCACCGATCATCACCGTCGTTTCCGGTACCGCCCCCGCCTCGGCGATGGCTGTCAGCGCCATGGACGGGTGCGGCTTGCTGGGATGGCGGTCGGCCGTCTGCAAAGTAATGAAATGGGCATGGATGCCGTGGCGTTCGAGGCACAGACCCAGGCCCCGGTCCGATTTTCCGGTTGCCACGCCGAGCATCCAGCCAGTGCTGGCGAGGCGTGCGAGGAGATCGGCGATGCCCGGATACAGCGGCTCCGACACCCCGTCGACCAGGCGCATCGCCTGGAACGCGCGCTTATACTGTTCGGCGAGATGGACATGAAAGTCGGGTTCGGAGAGCGGAAGCAGGCGCGCGATCGCGACCGGAAGGGAAAGGCCGATCACCGCCAGCACGTCGGGGCGGCCGGGCGGCGGCAGCTTCGCGCCCTCGAAACATCGGCTCATGGCCTCGACAATGTCGTGCTGGCTGTCGACCAGAGTGCCGTCGCAATCGAACAGGGCGAGCCGGTTGGGCCGCACGCTCATTTCCGCGTCTTTCCGTCGGTGCGGGACGGCGCCGTCTGTCCTCGGCTGCGCCGTTCCCCGCGGCGTTCCTTGCGCAGGCCCTTGGCGTGCTGACGCGCGGCACGCTTGATATCATCCTTGCTGGGGCCGGTGGCGATGTCCTCGTCGAGCGGCAGGTCGCCCGCAGAAAGATCAAAGCCCAGGCTGGCGAGGCTCTCGGCAAAATGCGACGGAAGAGGCGCCTTGACGTCAACTCGTCCGCCCCCAGGGCTGTCGATACGGATGCGCCGCGCATGCAGGTGCATCTTGCGGCTGATCGTACCAGTCAGGAACGCGTCCTTGCCGCCATATTTGCCATCGCCGACGATGGGGTGGCCGATCGCGGCCAGATGTACACGAATTTGGTGGGTGCGGCCGGTATGGGGTTGAAGCTCTACCCAGGCGGCGCGGTTGCCGGCGCGTTCGATTACGCGATAGCGGGTGCGCGCGGGCAGGCCGTTTTCCTTGTCGACCTGCATCTTCTCGCCGCCGGTACCCGGTTGCTTGGCGATAGGCAGGTCTATCATGCCGTCCTCGATCGACGGTACGTCGACCACCAGAGCCCAGTACACCTTGCGCGCGGTGCGCCCCGAGAAGCTCTTGGCGAAGAAGGCGGCGGCCCGGGGTGTCCGGGCGAGCAGCAGGGCACCGCTCGTGTCCTTGTCAAGCCGGTGGACGAGCTTGGGCCGGTCTTCCCGCTCGAAAGACAGCGCATCGAGCAGCCCGTCGACATGGTCGTGGGTCTTGGTTCCGCCCTGGGTTGCAAGGCCGGGCGGCTTGTCGATGACGATGGCCTGATCGTCTCGATGGATGACGAGGCTGCGCGCAAAATCGATTTGCTCATCGGAAAGCGTGGGGCGCACCGGCGTCTTCCGGGCGGTCGTTGCGGCCTTTGGCGCGGTCAGCGGCGGAATGCGGATCGTCTGGCCTTCCTCTATGCGGTCGCCCGGCGCCGCCCGTGCTCCATCGACGCGAAGCTGTCCGGTTCGCGCCCAGCGAGAAACAGTCGCGAAGCTTACATCCGGCATGTGACGCTTGAACCAGCGGTCGAGCCGGATCCCGTCATCCTCGGCATCGACAACGGCGGTGCGCGCGGCGGGCTCGGCCTGTTTTCGGGACACGGTCATGCCAGGCTCCGCATCAGCACGAGCCCGGCAAACAGCGCGGCGATGGAGAGCGCCACCGAAAGCGCGGCATAAAGCGCCGCGCTGGCGTATTCGCTGCGCTCTATCATCAGCACCATATCGAGGCTGAAGGAGGAAAAGGTGGTGAAGCCGCCCAGGATGCCGACACCGATGAGCAGGTGCATCTGGCCACCGCCGCCGGTCGAAAAGCGGGCGAGCCATCCGGCAAGCAGCCCCATTGCGAACCCGCCGATGACATTGACCCCCAGCGTGCCCCAGGGCCAGCCACTGCCGAAAAGATGCCCGGCGAGGCGGCCGAACTGATAGCGGCCGAGCGCGCCGATGGCGCCGCCAAACATCACGAGAAGGTTGTGCATGGCGCCCGCCCTATCGCCTTATCATCGCGCGGGAAACCGGAAATGAGGGCGACCGGTGCTGACCCCCGTGGCCGCGCGCCTGTCACCTGCCTCCATTGGCGATGAGGTCGGCCGCCGTTCCGCCGCCCCGCGAGGTCGTAAGGGAAAGATAAAAGGCGCCGTCCTCACCCGCCCGCGTGCCGCCCAGCACATGTTCGCCGTTGCGCTCGACATGTTCGGCTGAATAGCCCGCCCGCCGCGCCATGGTGTAATAGAAATCCATGACCTCTTCGGGCGGGGCGCTCGTGGTGAAGCTGACCGCGCGCATGTTGCACGGGGCGTTGTCGGCGCCTGCCGCTTCGGTCACATTGCCGCCGGGATAGACGGGAAAGGACGGCGGCATCCGATTGGCCCAGTCCATCGCATAGCTGACGCGCGAGCTGCCGCACTTTCCTCCCTGTTGCTGGGTCATTCCGCCTAGCGTCACGGGATCTTTGGTTGACGTGACCTCTTGGGTCGCGGCAGGTGTCCGCATCAGCTTGCCGCCTGCGAGCCGAACGGCCTCCTTGCGCGCGTCGGCCGGTGAGAGGTTGGCGGGGACCGCTCCGTTCAGCGGCCGTGGCGCAGGACGCACGGCGTTACGCTGCGAGTCGCCGCCAAGTTGCGGGTCGGTGGCGAGCGGCGCCTCGATAGCCTCGCGGATCGCGCTGTCGGCCGTGTTATTGACCAGTTCGGCGTCAAGCGCCGCGAGATTTCGTTCATCTTTCCCGTCACATGCGACCAGCACGAGGACTAGCGCCGTCAGGACGCGGCCGTTGCGATGAAAGGCTGTCATCGGGTTCCTCGTGGTATCACGCGATGGTTCGAACTAACATCGGCCAGACCAGTTGCGTCAAGAGAGACTTTGCCCCTCCCGCGACGGTTCGCTTGCAGCCAGCGTCCCTTTCGAACAAGGGGACAGGATGACAGATCACCGCCAGGACATGCGACGGGGCTATGGCGCCGCCTTGGCGGCCTACTCGGCCTGGGGATTGCTTCCGATCTACTTCAAGCTGGTGGCCGCTCTGGGGCCGCTCGAAATCGTGGCCCATCGCGTATTATGGTCGATGGCGCTGTTGCTGGTCCTCATCGTGGCTCGCGGACGGTTGGCAGCGTTGCGGGCTTCCTTCTCGGGCCGCGTTATTGTGGCGCTCGTTGCCTCTGCCGTGCTGATCGCCGTCAACTGGATTGTCTATGTGTGGGCAGCCAACAGCGGTCATATCCTCGCGGCCAGTCTTGGTTATTTCCTCAACCCGCTGGTCAGCGTCATGCTGGGCGTCGTGTTTCTGAAAGAACGCCTTCGCCGCGCGCAGATGATCGCCGCGGCGATCGCGACCGTAGGCGCGGGCGCTCTTGCCGTAACGGCAATGGGCAGCCTGTGGATCAGCCTGGTGCTGGCCCTTAGCTTTGGTTTCTATGGTCTCATCCGGAAGGTGACGCCAGTTGACGCATTGTCCGGGCTCGCCGTCGAGACGATGCTTCTTGGTCCGGTGGCCCTGGCTTATCTCGTCGTCCTGGGTCCAGATGCCGGTCTCGGCAGCGATTCCTCCCCTGGCCT
>DASULD010000003.1:0-14687 GCA_036278355.1 Sphingobium sp. | reverse complement strand
CCGCGCGCGGCCGCCTTGCGCACATGGTCGGCGACAAGGGCGATGTTTTCGTCCCGGTCGGGCGTGAAGGCGAGTTGCAGCGCGGCGACGGTGGCATGGGTCATAAGCTGGCATCCGGAGAAGGCATCTGCTGGCTGATGCAGTGAAAGCTTCCGCCACCTGCCAATACGGCGTCAGAGGGCAACGAGACAATATCCCGTTCCGGGAAAAAGGGGCGCAGCGCCTCAACTGCCGCATCGTCATTGGGGCGGCCATAGCCGGGCACGACGACCGCCGCATTGCCGATGCAGAAATTCATATAGCTTGCCGGTACGATCGCGCCGCCGGCTTCCACCCGCCCCGGCGAGGGCATCGGCGCGACGGCAAGGCCATGCGCCTTCGCCCGCGCGGCGGCATCGGCATAAATGGCGGCGTTGGGGTCATCGTCGGTCGTGGCGTGCGGGATCGCAATGACGCCCGGCGCGACGAAACGAGCGAGATTATCGACATGCCCATCGGTGTGGTCGTTGACCAGGCCGTCGCCGAACCACAGCATATCCCGCAATCCCAGGCTACCTGCAAGCAGGGTCTCGACTTTGCGCCGGTCGAGGTCACTGTTGCGGTTGGGATTGAGCAGGCATTGCTCCGTCGTGACGAACAGGCCGGTGCCGTCAGTGTCGATGGCGCCGCCTTCGAAGACAAAGGGTGCGTGGTGGCAGGGGAGGGCCGTCGTCCCGGCAAGGCGGGCGCCGATGTCCTCGTCCCCCGGCATCTCATATTTTCCGCCCCAGCCGTTGAAACGAAAATCAATCAGCGCGCGAAAGCCATCGGGTGTCGCCACGCCGATCGGCCCCGTGTCGCGCAGCCAGGCGTCGCCAATGCGTTCGATTACGATGTGTGTTTCGCTTTTCGACAGCGCGCGTGCCAGTGTGGCGCCGGCTTCATCGTTACAGACAAGCCGCACTTCCTCACCCTTGCCACCGGCCTGCATCGTGTCGGCAAAGGCACAAATCTGGGCCTGTGCGCGGGCCAGCATAGCCTCACCGCCCCATTCATTCCGGTTCCAGGGCAAGCCGATCCATATCCAGTCATGGGGCTCCCACTCGGCGGGCATGCGGATGGTCATAGAGGGCTCCGAAGTCCAAACAAAAAGGGGCGGCTCTTTCGAACCGCCCCTGAACCATTGCGGCCAATCGATGGATCAGCGCGAATAGAACTCGACGACAAGGTTCGGTTCCATTTTCACCGGATAGGGCACCTCGTCCAGCGTGGGCACCCGCGTATAGGTAATCTTGGCCGGACCGTCAGGTGCGACATAATCGGGGATATCGCGCTCGGCCAGCGACTGGGCTTCCATCACCAGCGCCATTTCCTGCGCCTTCTTGCCCAGCGTGACCTCGTCGCCCGGCTTCACCAGACGGCTTGCGATGTTGCACTTCACCCCGTTCACATAAATGTGGCCGTGCGAAACGAGCTGGCGCGCGGAAAAAATCGTCGGGGCGAATTTCGCGCGATACACGACCGCGTCGAGACGGCGCTCGAGCAGACCGACCAGGTTCTGGCCGGTATCGCCCTTCATGCGGGATGCCTCGACATAGTTCTTCTTGAACTGCTTCTCGGTGATGTCGCCGTAATAGCCCTTCAGCTTCTGCTTGGCGCGCAGCTGAATGCCATAGTCGGACACCTTGCCCTTGCGGCGCTGGCCATGCTGGCCGGGGCCATATTCACGCTTGTTGACGGGGGATTTGGGCCGGCCCCAGATATTTTCACCCAGGCGGCGGTCGATCTTGTGCTTGGCGCTGGTGCGCTTCGTCATGTGAAATCCTTTGCAAATGCGTACAACGTTGGTCCCGGTATTCGCTCTGACCGGATCAAGTCCGGCAGGGCCGCCGCTTCACCGGGATGCGGGGCCGATTGCGAAGGCGCGCCTATGGCGGGACAATGCTGAAAAGTCAAGCGAAGCGGGGGCGACCCTCAGCCCGCCCTGGGGCCTCTACGCGGATCATTCGTCGAGCGCGAAGCCGATCTTCAACACCACCTGATACTGTATTCCTTTGTCCCCGTCGAAAAATCCGCGAACGGTGCCTACTTCAAACCATCGAATGTTGTGGATGGATTTTGCCGCGCGGGCCAGCGCCGCTTCTATCGCTTCATTGATACCCTTGCCTGAAGTTCCGACGATTTCGGTGATCTTGTAGACATGATCCTGCATGGCATCCTCCACTCGTACGGGGATCCAAGGCTATACCTCCCGCCGAGTCGCCACAAGGCGGCGATACCGTAAACCGGCGTTCGGGCCGCGCGTTCGGGTGCTATCGCTGGCGCGGGCTGGCGAGAGATGAAAGCACGCCGCGCAGCGTGCGCACCTCAAGATGGTTCCAGCCCGGCTTGGTGAGCAGGTTGCGCAGAGTGCGCCGCGTGGCGGAGGCCCGGCTTTCGGGGAAGAAATAGCCTGCCTTGTCGAGCAGGGTCTCGAACTGCGCGATCATCCCTTCGAGGTCCTCCTGCGGCGCAGGCGGAAGCAGTTCCTCCTCCGTCGGCACGACGAGACCGACGCCCTTGGACCATTCGTATGCACACAGGATGACCGCCTGCGCGAGGTTGAGCGAGGCGAAGTCCGGATTGATGGGGACGGTCAGGATGCACCGGCACAGTGCGACCTCCTCGGTCTCAAGGCCGGAACGTTCGGGGCCGAACACGATCGCGCTGCGGCCCTGCGCGCGATGGATCTCAGCGGCGGCTTCCTCCGGCGTCACCACGGGCTTGGTTACCCCGCGCTTGCGCACGGTGGTCGCATAGACATGCGCGCAATCGGCGACGGCCTCCGCCAGAGTGTCGAATACACGCGCCCGTTCCAGCACGATGTCCGCACCCGCTGCGGCAGGTCCGGCGTCCGGGTTGGGCCAGCCGTCGCGCGGCACCACCAGCCGCATTTCGGTAAGCCCGAAATTCAGCATCGCCCGCGCTGCCTTGCCGATGTTTTCGCCAAGTTGCGGCCGGACCAGGACGATGACGGGGGAAGAGCCTGGCGGCCCGCTAATCACCCCCGACTTCCTTCACCGTGCTCGCGAAATCCTCGAAATCCTTGGCCTCGCGGAAGTCCTTGTAGACGCTGGCAAAGCGAATGTAGGCGACGCTGTCGAGCGCCTTCAGCGCATCCATGACCAACTCGCCGATAGACCGGGCGGTGACCTCATTGTCGCCGCCGGTTTCGATCTGCCGCTGGATACCGGAAACGAGCTTTTCGATCCGTGCGAGGTCGATAGGCCGCTTGCGGCAGGCAATGTCGATAGATCGCGCCAGCTTGTCGCGGTCGAAGGGCTGGCGCTCGCCGCTGCTCTTGATCACCCACACATCTCTCAGCTGGATGCGCTCGAAGGTGGTGAAGCGCGCCGCACAGGCTTCACACTGACGGCGGCGGCGGATCGCGGCGCCGTCGTCGGTCGGCCGCGAATCCTTTACCTGGCTGTCTTCATGTCCGCAAAAGGGGCAGCGCAAACGACATTATCCCTGATAAATCGGGAAGCGGGCGGTAAGTGCGAGCACCTTTTCACGCACATGCGCTTCGACCTGACCGTCGCCTTCCTCGCCGTTGCGCCGGAGCCCTTCCACCACGTCGGCGATCAACTCGCCGATTTCCCGGAACTCGGCTTCACCGAAACCGCGGGTGGTGCACGCCGGTGCACCCAGGCGAATGCCGGATGTCACGAACGGACTTGCGGTGTCGAACGGCACGTTGTTCTTGTTGCAGGTGATATAAGCGCGATCGAGCGCCTTTTCCGCTGCTTTGCCGGTCGTGTCCTTGGACCGCAGATCGACAAGCATCAGGTGGTTGTCGGTTCCGCCCGACACAATGCTCAGTCCCTTTTCCTCCAGCGTCGCGGCCAGCGCCTTGGCATTAGCGACGATCTGCCGTGCATAGGCCCGGAACTCGGGTTGCAGCGCCTCGCCAAATGCCACGGCCTTGGCGGCGATGATGTGCATCAACGGCCCTCCCTGAAGGCCCGGGAAAATCGCGCTGTTAATCTTTTTGGCGATTGCCTCGTCATTGGAGAGGATGACGCCGGATCGCGGCCCGCGCAGGGATTTGTGCGTTGTGGTGGTGGTGACATGGGCGTGCGGGACGGGTGAGGGGTGCGCGCCCCCCGCGACCAGGCCCGCGAAGTGCGACATGTCGGCCAGCAGATAGGCGCCGACCTCGTCCGCGATCTCACGGAACCGGCCGAAATCCCAATGACGGGAATAGGCGGTGCCGCCGCAGATGATGAGTTTGGGCTTGTTCTCCCGCGCGATGCGCGCCACCTCGTCCATGTCGATGAGGTGGTCGTCGGCGCGGACGCCATACGGGATCGGCCTGAACCACTTGCCCGACATGTTGACGGGCGAACCGTGCGTCAGGTGCCCGCCAGCCGCCAGGTCCAGCCCCATAAAGCTGTCGCCCGGTTGCAGCAGCGCAAGGAACACGGCCTGGTTCATCTGGCTGCCTGAATTGGGCTGCACGTTGGCGAAGTTTGCACCGAACAGCGTCTTGGCGCGCTCTATCGCCAGACTTTCCACAATGTCGGCATATTCGCAGCCGCCATAATAGCGCTTCCCCGGATAGCCCTCGGCATATTTGTTGGTGAAGATCGATCCAGCCGCCTCAAGCACCGCCTTTGACACGATGTTTTCCGATGCGATCAGCTCGATCTTGTCCTGCTGCCGCTTCAATTCCTTCGCAATGGCGCCAAAGACCTCGGGATCGGCCGCGGCCAGGCCCTGGCTGAAGAAACCTGGCGCCCGGACGTCGTCGGCGGTTGCGGAAAGAACTGCGGAGCTGCCCATCGGAATTCCTTTCAGAGCGCGGGATTGGAAAGTTTGTTGACGCGGCGGACATGGCGGTCCCCGCCGAAACTCGTATTCAGGAAGGCCGCGATGCAGGCCTTCGCCATTTCAATGCCCACCAGCCGCGCGCCCAGGGCGATCACGTTGGCGTCGTTATGCTCGCGCGCAAGCATCGCCGACAGCGGCTCGGACACCAGCGCGCAGCGGCAGGCCGGATTGCGGTTTATCGCGATCGAGATGCCCACGCCCGACCCGCAGAGCGCGATGCCCTGGTCGGCCTCGCCGCCCGCTATCGCCTTCGCCAGCTTGTAGCCATAATCCGGATAGTCGACGCTGGCCGCCCCATCGGGACCGAGGTCGATCACCTGATGGTCCTGTTCGCTCAGCCAGCGGATGAGCGCGGCCTTCATGTCGACGGCGGCATGATCGGAAGCGATGGCGATACGCATGGCTGTGGGGCCCCTGTGATTCGGCGTGCGGCCTATCTAGGCGCGCTCTCTCCGAATTGCCACCGGCGAGTTCGGCGACTATGCAACGGTCAAGGGGACCGCCAATGCCTGCCAGTTCGATGTCCGGAACGATCCTGTCGCTGCTGATGCTGGCGGGGCTTTCGCTCGCGATCGGCGGAACCTATCTGCTCGCGAAAAAGCCCGAAAACCGGAAGCAGGGCTGGCTGATGATCGTGGCCGCGCTCGTCATGTTCGCCAACGTCGGGATCTGGCTGGTTCCGGCCTGAGGTTCAGCCGATCAGCCGCGCGGCGTGGAGCGCATGATAGGTCAGAACGCCGGTGCAGCCCGCACGCCTGAACGCCAGCAAGGTCTCCAGCACGAGCGCGTCGCGGTCACCCGCTCCGGCCGCCGCCGCCGCCTCGATCATCGCATATTCGCCTGACACCTGGTACGCGAAGACCGGCACCTGGAACCGCTCCTTCACCGCTCGCACGATGTCGAGATAGGGAAGGCCGGGCTTTACGATAACGCTGTCGGCACCTTCTGCGAGGTCGAGCGCAACCTCTCGCAGCGCCTCCTCGGCATTGGCCGGGTCCATCTGATAGGTTTTCTTGTCGCCTTTCAGCAGCCCGCGAGACCCCACTGCGTCGCGGAACGGGCCATAGAACGCGCTCGCATACTTGGCGGCGTAGGCCATGATCTGCACGTCCTGGTGGCCGTTGTCCTCCAGCGCGGCGCGAATCATGCCCACGCGTCCGTCCATCATGTCGCTGGGCGCGATGATGTCGGCACCCGCCGCCGCCTGATTGAGCGCCTGTCCGATCAGCACCTCGATCGTCTCGTCGTTGAGGATACGCCCCATCCCATCGACCAGCCCGTCCTGCCCGTGCGCGGTATAGGGGTCGAGCGCCACATCGGTCAGCACGCCGATGTCCGGCACGGCGTCCTTGATTGCGCGGATCGCCCGGCACATCAGATTGTCAGGATTAAGCGCTTCGGCGCCATCGTCGCTGCGGCGCTCAGGTTGCGTGTTCGGGAACAGGGCAAGGCACGGTATGCCCGCGTCACGCGCGTCCCTGGCACGTTGGACCACATGGTCAACGGACCAGCGAGATACGCCGGGCAGGGAGCCGATCGGCTCCTCCACGCCCGTGCCCTCGGTCACGAACAGCGGCCAGATCAGGTCCGAGGGGTGCAGGCGGTGCTCCGCGAACAGCGCGCGGCTCCAGCCGTGGGTGCGGGTGCGGCGCAGGCGCAGCGCGGGATATGAAGCGGGAGAGTGCGGCATCGGGGAGAGCTTTAGGCGCTGCCCAAGGTGGCGGCAAGGGTGGTCACCGGTTACTTTGGCGAGACGTCAGCGCATGGCAATGCGCGCCGATGCCGCCTTGCTGTCCGCTGTCTTGTTGGCAGCGCCGGCATCTTTCGTCCCGCCCGCGCTTTCGGGCGTGTTGGTGATGGATTGCAGCGCCGCGAGTTTCGCGCGGAAGGCCCTCAGTTCGCCGCCCGAAAGCTGCGGCGTCATCGCGAACTTCACGGATGAAGGATTCACGGTGCGGCCGCCGCGATAGACTTCATAGTGGAGATGCGGGCCGGTCGAGAGGCCGGTGGAACCGACATAGCCGATCACCTGCCCCCGCTTCACTCGATCTCCGGAACGCACGGCGATACGGCTCATATGCGCATAGCCCGTGCCGATGCCGCCGCTGTGCACGAGCTTCACGAAATTGCCGTGCCCGCCGCTGCGGCCCGCGAAGCTGACGCGTCCCTCGGACACGGCGTAGATCGGGGTTCCGGTCGATGCTGCATAATCAACACCGGCATGAAGACGCGAATAGCCAAGGATAGGATGAAAGCGCATGCCGAACCCGGATGACAGGCGCGCGGCGGCAACCGGCCTCGCCAGGCCCGGCCTTGCCTGACCCACGCCCGCCGCCTCGAACCACTGGCTCTTGCCGTCGTGCTGCCACCTGAGCATGTCGATCTTCTTGCCGCTGGCTAGCTTGACGCCGCCATAGAGCAATTCGCCTGTTTCGGTTTCGCCGGTCGCCGCGCGCCGATGGGCGACGACGATGTCGAAGCGGTCGCCCGCACGGATCTTGCCGAGCGATATTTGCTGCCCGATGACGCGCAGGAAGCTCTGAATGGTGCTGGGGAGCGCACCCGCCGCGCGCGCCGCCTTGTAGATACTGTCCGTGACGACG
This sequence comes from Sphingobium sp., assembly GCA_036278355.1. Classification (GTDB taxonomy): domain Bacteria; phylum Pseudomonadota; class Alphaproteobacteria; order Sphingomonadales; family Sphingomonadaceae; genus Sphingobium. The sequence goes on along the minus strand of DASULD010000003.1, from coordinate 7,233 downwards.
CCACGAATACGCAGTGGCGTGTCATCAACCGCAATGGGGGTGCGGCGAACCATGAGGGTGCCGTTCTCACGCTTCACGTCGACGGCGAGGTCGAGGCGCGCGCGGAAGGACAAGGCATCCAGCGGGCGCGGCACGTTGCGGTTGGCGCGGCGGCCCAGCACAATATTGAGGCGCGTGCCCGGGACGACGCGGCCCGGCGCGACATCCTTGCCCAGCAGATCGATCACGATGCCGGCGTCGGCCGGGCTGACGCCGGCGCGGGAAAGTGCGCGGCCGAAGCTGTCGCCGGTGCCGATCGCGGCGGAAAGTTCGATCATGGGCCGCTCGGGCGTTTCGCGGAGCGGCGCTACGGCATCGGTCGGTCCCATATGCCGCCCGCTGTCCGCGCCGAATGCCAGGGGCGTGACCATCTGCGAGCGAAACTCGTCATAGCTTGCGGTGCTCATGACCCGCTCAGGCATGGCGGGCAGAGGGGCCAGGTCCGGCGCCAGGCTGATCGCGGTGGCGCATAGCGCTATACAGGTCACGGCGCCCCGCCACCATTCACGGCTGCCGATATTTACACCGAGGTCGGGAACCAGGTCGACGTCGTCCGCCCAGTAACGAAGACGGCTGCGCCAATCTGGCACGGCGGCAGCGATGGATGAGGCGCCCGCGCCGCCGATCGCCTGATTGCTCTGTTGCGAACGGCCAAGCCAAAGGGTTCCGTCGGACGCGCCGGTGCCGCCTTGTACCAAGCCAAAATCTGTTCGTGCAAACAAGCCCGCTATCCCCAGGGGTTTTTTAGCCGGCGCCCTCATTCCCGCGCCGGATTTGCGGCACTTTTGTGAACCTTGCCGGTTAAAGTCAAATTAATGTGGCCAGCACAGGGGGCGGGCGCGGCGAGCCGTGCGGGGAGGACGGTAAATCGGTCCATTTCCAACGGCTTCCTCCGGAGGCGCGAATCCTTGTCCTCGCCCGTTCCGATCTGCACTTGCGCACACTCGCGCCATCCCCGACATAGGCGTATGGTTCAGTTCTCCCGCGCTTCCGTAACGGCGGTGCTCGGCCCCACCAACACCGGCAAGACCCATCTGGCCGTGGAGCGGCTCATGGCGCACTCAAGCGGCATGATGGGCTTTCCGCTGCGCCTGCTGGCGCGCGAAATCTATGATCGCGTCGTCGCCGTAAAGGGGCCGGCGGAAGTGGCGCTCATCACCGGCGAGGAGAAGATCGCTCCCCCCGGCGCGCGCTGGTTTCTGTGCACGGCGGAGTCCATGCCTATTTCGGGCACGCGCTCGGGGCGCCCGGCCGACGGACTTGCCGATCGCGACTTCGCGTTCGTCGCCCTCGACGAGGCGCAACTGGCGACCGACCCGGAACGCGGCCACATCTTTACCGACCGGATGCTGCGCGCGCGTGGACGCGAGGAGACGATGATCCTCGGCTCGGCGCCGCTCGCGCCGATGGTACGCGCGCTGCTGCCCGAAGCGGAGATCATCTCCCGCCCGCGCTTCTCGACGCTGTCCTATGCGGGCGCGAAGAAACTGTCCCGCCTTCCGCCCCGGTCGGCCGTGGTCGCTTTCTCTGCCGAAGAGGTTTACGCGGTTGCAGAGATGCTGCGGCGCTTTCGGGGCGGTGCGGCGGTGGTAATGGGTGCGCTCTCGCCCTCCACCCGCAACGCCCAGGTGCAGATGTTCATGAACGGCGGAGTCGATTATCTCGTCGCTACCGACGCCATCGGCATGGGTCTCAACCTTGACGTTACCCATGTCGCATTCGCCTCGCTCCGCAAGTTTGACGGGCGGCGATCACGGCGGTTGACGGTGTCGGAAATGGCGCAGATCGCCGGCCGCGCCGGGCGTCACCATCGCGACGGCACCTTCGGCTCGCTGGGCGCGGAGGATGGCGATAGTATCTTTCGCCCGGACGAAATAGAGGCCATTGAAAATCACACTTTCCCGAAGATCGAGCAACTGTACTGGCGCGATGGTGACCCGCCCGCTGACAGCATCGATGCGCTGATCGACGCGCTGGAAGCGAAGCCCGACCGGCCCGGCCTCATGGCCGCGCCGCAGGCCATTGACCTTGCGGTGCTGAAGGCGATGGCAGATGATCCGCTGGTGCGCGATCGGGTGCGTTCCTCCGTACAGGTTCGACGCTTGTGGGATGTGTGCGGTCTTCCCGATTTCCAGAAGCTGGGCGCCGATCATCACGCGCGGATGGTGTCCCGTCTCTGGCGCTTTCGCAGTGAGGGCGACGGTCACATCCCGCGCGACTGGTTCGCCCAGGCCGTCGCAAGGCTCGACAATGTGCAAGGTGACGTCGACACGCTCGCCGGCCGGATCGCCGCCGCACGCACCTGGTCCTACATCGCGCACCGGCCGGACTGGCTCGCTTCTCCTGCCGAAATGGCGGAGCGGACGCGCATACTGGAGGAAAAGCTGTCGGATGCGCTGCACGCCGCGCTGACACAGCGGTTCGTGGATCGGCGCACCTCGGTGCTCCTGCGCGACATCGGCCGGAAAAATGAACATCTGCCGGTCGAGATCGGCGCGGATGGGGCTGTGCAGGTAGATGGCGAGACGTTAGGACAGCTTGACGGATTCCGCTTCCGGGTCGATCCTCTGGCGAGAGGTGGCGACCGGAAATTGCTGTTGGCCGCGGCGGAGCGGCGATTGGGGAAGATGCTGACCGTGAAGGCCGAGGAACTGATTGCTGCGCCGGACGGCGAATTCGCTTTGCTGGCCGAGCCGGGCGCCGAGCCGGGCGTTGCCTGGCGGGACGAGAAAATCGCGACATTTTACCCCGGCGCGGGGCTGCTGACCCCCGAGATACGGCTGGACAAGGCCGTCGCTGGTCTTGGTCAAGACGTGGCAAACCGCGTTTTGTCGCGCCTTCAGGAATGGATGAAGACTCAGCATGAACGGCATCTTGCGCCGTTGATCCAGATCGCCCAGCAGGCGACGCTGGCCGAGACGCCCGGAGTAGTGCGGGCGCTTTTCATCCAGCTCGCCGAAGCCGGGGGCATTGTGGCCCGCACCGATCTCGACGATGCGCTCAACTTGCTCGACAAGGATCAGCGGCAGGTTGTGCGCAAGGCGGGGTTTACCATCGGCGTACTCGATATTTTCAACCCCGCGCTGCTGAAACCAGGCGCGGCGCTCTGGCGATTGGTGCTGATCGCCGTGGCACGCGGAAAGCCGATGCTCCCGGTGCCGCCTGCGGGCTCCGTGGTCTTGAACCTGACCGACAGGCTTGATCAAATGGGTGCGGCGCGTGCGGGTTATCGTAGCTTCGGCGACACGCAGGTACGCATCGACATGGTAGAGCGGATCGCGCGTGGCGGACATGAGTCGATCGCCAGGAATGAACGATATGACGCTGCCTCGCCCTTTATCGTGTCGCTGGGCCTTTCCGAGCGGCAGTTCAACCATATCATGCGCAACGCGGGGTTCAGGCCGGTAGCGGCGCGACCCCAGGCCGCTGCCACCGAGGAGCGCGTGGCGGCGGAGGTAGGCGATCCCGTGACAGCGAGCGAAGATGCAGCAGTCACGCCGCAGGCCGACGACGGCGTTGCCGCTGGCTCCGTGCCTGAGGCTGATATGGCCGCGGAAGCTGTGGACGCCCCCGAACCAGCCCCCGCAAACGGAGACGTAGTGGTTGCGGACGGTGTTGCGCAGGGTGCGAACTGGGCCTTTCGGGGGCGTTACAAGCCGCGGGAGCGTCAGGTTACCGGTGACCGGCAGGATCGGCATCAGAATGCTGGCCGGAAAGGCAAGGGGCCGCAGGGCAGGTCCGGCCGTCCTGGTCAGGATCAAAGCAATAACGGCAATCGGCCACCTGTATCCCGGAACCGGGACCAAGGGCGTCCCTCGCACAGTGAACGTCAACCTGACCGGCCCGCAGGCGGCGGTGCTTTTGCCGGTCTTGCGGCGCTGCTGGGGCGTGATGAATAAGAAGGGAGCGGCTGCTTGACGGTCGCGGTCGCGGCGGCGGGGCAGGGCCCGGTCCTTCGCATCGACAAGTTCCTCTGGTTTGCGCGTCTCGCCAAAAGCCGATCGGTGGCGCAGGCAATGGCCGAACGCGGCATCATGCGCCTCAACGGTCGCCGGGTGGACCGTGCGCACAGCCCCGTGCGCGTCGGAGACCTCATTACACTTGTCCAGGGTGAGCGTATCCGCGTGGTGCGCGTCCGGGGCCTGCCGCACCGGCGCGGTCCAGCGAGCGAGGCGGCTTTGTGCTACGAAGAACTTGAACTTGGCGGGTGAACAGGAAAATTCGCGGCAATCCTTATTGACGCGGAATGAGGGCCGCAATAGCAGGGCAGAACTGCGCCGGAACGTCGTCAGGTGACCGGCGAGAGGGGAAAAGGACTACAGTACGATGACCTATGTCGTGACCGATGCTTGCATCCGCTGCAAATATATGGACTGCGTCGAGGTATGCCCGGTGGATTGCTTCTACGAGGGCGAGAACATGCTGGTCATCAACCCCAACGAGTGCATCGATTGCGGCGTGTGCGAGCCAGAATGCCCTGCTGAAGCCATCCTGCCGGATACCGAGAGCGGGCTGGAGAAGTGGCTGGAGCTCAACACAAAATATTCGGCGGAATGGCCCAACATCACGACCAAGGGTGATCAGCCCGCCGACGCCGACGAACATAAGGGCGAGGACGGGAAGTTCGAAAAATATTTCTCTGCCGAACCCGGCTCGGGCGACTGAGGGTAGTTAACCACCCGTAATTCTACGGATTTGCATGCAACTCCGTGTGCGCTGTGTCATACCCAGCACGCACTGGCAATTTTATGACGAATCTGTTAAATAGGTTATGGAAGCGGGTCTGTCGCAACCCGTCGGGAGATTATTCGTAATGCCTAACGCGTCGGCCCGCGCTGCTTCGGCTATCGCGGTTCCCAGCCGTCATGCATGAGGCTGATTGCCCTCAGGAAAATGTGGAAAGGTCCCAAATGGCTGTAAAAGCCTTGTCCTTTGATGTCGGTGATTATGTTGTGTACCCCAAGCACGGGGTCGGACGGGTCGTTGAGCTTCAGAGCCAGCAGATCGCGGGCATGGAATTGGAACTGTATGTGCTGCGTTTCGAAAAGGAGCGCATGACCCTTCGCGTGCCTACCAACAAGGCCGAGAGTGTCGGCATGCGGAAGCTGTCGTCCAACAAGACGCTCAGCGAGGCTCTCGACACGCTCAAGGGTAAGCCGAAGGTCAAGCGTACGATGTGGTCGCGTCGCGCGCAGGAATATGAGGCCAAGATCAATTCGGGCGATCTCGTGGCGATTGCCGAGGTGACGCGCGACCTGTTCCGTGCCGATGATCAGCCCGAGCAGAGCTATTCGGAGCGCCAGATCTTCGAGGCCGCGTCGAGCAGGCTTGCGCGGGAATTGGCGGCTATGGAAGGTGTCGATGAGCCGGGCGCGCTGCGGAAAATTCTGGCTATCCTCAATGAGGCTGCGCCGAAGTTCGCGAAGGAAAAGGCGGAATAAGCCCGTTTCCACGGTGTTCGGACGAACGGGTGCATTTGGCTTCCGCCACCAGGTGACACATTCCGGTTTGATCTGAATCCACACTGTCCAGGAATTATGAAAAGGGCATCGTGAGCGGTGCCCTTTTTGTTTCGCGCTGTGAGCATGTCGGATGTCGTCGGTGCGTGACGCTGAACCGACACCAGTGTCGGCAACACCGATATAGCTCTCCTTTCTTGCTCTGGAACATATAAGGAACATTGGTGCTGGCAGCAGCCCGGGCGCCCTGTTTCCATCACGCCATTTTCCGGCTAGAGGGGCGCGCATGGCCAAGACAGACACGCCCAGAATACAGACGCCGCGCCCGATTCGGGGCACGCAGGATATGCTGGGCGGCACGCCCGACAGCCTTGCCGACCGCTTCGCCCATGTGGTGGAGACGTTCGATCGGGTGCGCAAACTATACGGATTCCGCCGCATCGAAGTTCCGATGTTCGAGGCGACGGCGGTGTTCGCCCGCTCGCTTGGCGAAAGCACCGACGTGGTTTCCAAGGAAATGTACACGTTTGAGGATCGCGGCGGCGATTCGGTCACGCTGCGGCCGGAATTCACCGCCGGAATCGCGCGCGCCTACATCACTGAGGGGTGGCAACAATATGCGCCGGTGAAGGTCGCCACGCATGGCGCGCTCTTCCGCTATGAGCGGCCGCAAAAAGGGCGATATCGCCAGTTTCATCAGCTCGATGCCGAGATCATCGGCGCTGCCGAGCCGCTCGCCGATGTGGAGCTTTTGTGCTTTGCCGACCAGCTGCTGAAGGAACTGGGCGTCAGCGAGGGCGTGACCCTGACGCTCAATACGCTGGGCGACGCGGACAGCCGCGAGGCTTGGCGGCAGGCGCTGGTCAGGCATTTCGAGGCGCACAAGAGTGAGCTTTCCGAGGACAGCGTGGAAAGGCTGGCGCGCAATCCGCTGCGCATCCTCGACAGCAAGGACCCGCGCGATCGCCCGATCGCCGACGGCGCGCCCGATATCGACGCATTCCTGACCGACGAGGCGCGGGCATTCTTCGACAAGGTGACGGCGGGGCTGGACGCCGCCGGGGTCAAGTGGGAGCGCAATGCGCGCCTGGTGCGCGGGCTCGATTATTATCGCCACACCGCGTTCGAATTCGTGACCGATCGCCTTGGCGCGCAAGGAACGGTGCTGGGCGGCGGGCGCTATGATGGGCTGATCGAAAATCTCGGTGGCCCGGCGACGCCTGCGGTCGGATGGGCGGCGGGCATCGAGCGGCTGGCGATGCTGGTGGAGCAGCCTCGTCCGCCGCGAACGATTGCAATTATTCCTGACAATCCCAGCCTGGTAGCAGATGCCATAAATGTTGCACGCGGCCTTCGAGAGCAGGGTTTCGACATCGTTATGTCATTTCATGACAAGGCCAAGAGGCAAGCTGAAGTGGCGCGAAAAGAAGGCGCGGAAGCTGCGTTATATGTTCGCGCGATCACTAAGGATGGATCATCTCGCTTCCACTTGACACACCTAAAATCTGACCCAGATCATGAACTTTTGTCAAAAGTTCTTGTTGCCGTGGGATCTGGAGAAGGCGTTTCCGGTACAAAGCCGATATCCTGATGTTTATTTCTCATGATTCTCCTCGGCGCCATCCTCAACTTGTTTGGCATGTATCCACTCGTGACGGGTTCATGCTGGTCCTCCCTCCCCCTCAGGGGGAGGGCAGGGGTGGGGGTGTCGAACAAACGCGAGCGCTGACCCCCC
>DASULD010000002.1:0-5049 GCA_036278355.1 Sphingobium sp. | reverse complement strand
ACTGGGTGAATTACTTTGGTTATCGGTTAATACAGTAATCAGCGGCGGGGCGGCGAAACAGGGATGTGCCATGAAAGTAGCAAGCCGCACGGAAACCCGCCATTTCCGCCCTCATCAATATCTCGCGCACGCCAGCGAAGTCCAGGACGCCATATATCGGATTGATGAAGGCTGGGCTTGCCGGTTCCGCTTGCTGCCGGACGGCCGCAGGCAAATTACCGCTTTGTTCGTGCCGGGCGACTATTGCGAGCCGCAATGGGCGCTAGGCGAACCCGCGGCGCAGTCGATCACGGCTCTCACCAATGTGCGTGCCCGCCCAATTCCCTGCCGTGGCTATGACCTGCTGGAGGGACAGCGCACCGACCTCAGCATCCATCTGATCCGGTCAATGATCGCATCGATAAACCGCCAGAGCGACTGGATCGTCAGCCTGGGCCGCAAGAGCGCGATCGAACGGCTGAGCGAACTGTTCTGCGAGATGTTTGATCGAATGCGCCGTGCAGGTCTCGCTTATGGCGATCAATGCGCGTTGCCGCTCACACAGGTGGATCTTGCCGACGTGACGGGCCTTACCGCGGTGCACGTCAACCGTGTCCTGCAGGAGTTGCGCGACAGGGGGCTGATAGAACTGCATTCCAAATGGCTGCGCATCCCCGACCTTGATGCCCTGCGCGAACTGGCCGTACTTCCGTTTGTTCCGACCGGCGAACCGCGAAGGGAAAGCAATCTGGCGGTCAATATGGCTCATACGGAATTCGTCCACACCGCCTAGAGCGTCGAGACACTTTGCGCGAGCGGCTCTGGGCGCGAGCGGTTCTGGACTTCGCTCGAACCGAACGGAAAGGGACGTGAGTCCGCCTAAGGTCATCACGTCCTAGATTTCCAAGACCCTATCGCGTGCGCCCAGAGTTGCGCTCATTTTCGGGATAGGCTTCTGGCGTGGTCGTTCCGACGTTGGGCCGGTCCTCTACCTTTTCGGGGCGCTTCCCGGGCCGTGCACGAGGATCGACGCTGCTCCGGCCCGGCAGGACATCGCCCAGCGGCCCTTTCTGCTCCTGCGGCTCACCTTCTTCGCTGTGACGGGACCGACCGGCTTTATCGCGCTCGCTCATTTCAGGCCTCCTGGTCGGCATTTTAATGCCTGAAACGGCCCCTAGTTCCTGCTGCTCGTCGCGCTCAGCCCATGCCGACAGCGGGTCGATCATCGGCATCCATATGGGCGCCTTCCCGTCCCAAATGAAGGTAGTTGTCATTGAACAGGGCCAGCCGTGTCAGCCCCTCGATATCCAGTATCCTGAGCCGCTTGCGCCTGAACAATATGAGGTCCCGCGATCGCAGTTCCTGAAGGACGCGGTTCACATGAACGGTCGTCATACCCGTTGCCTCTGCGAGATCGGCCTGAATGACAGGAAAGGGGAATGTTTGATCATCGCCAAGGCCGACCATGCGCGTCCTGATAAACAGCTCACAGATAAGATGCGACACGCGCTCGATTGCGCTGCGCTGTCCCAGGTTGACCGTCCATTCGCGCTGTATCGCCGCGCTCACCAGCGTGTCCCACCAGAGGGCACTGCGAATTCTTGGAGAGAACTCGACAAGGGTGTCCATCACCTGGCGCGTCACGCGGAGGTAGCTGAGTGACGTCAGCGCGCCGATGGAATGATCCATCTCCTTCAACAGAAAGATATTCAGGTCGCACAGGTCGCCTGGAAGAAAGAACGATATTATCTGTCGTCGCCCATCCTCCAGAACCTTGTAGCGATGGGCCCACCCGTCCAGCACGAGATACACGAAGACAGGATGATCCCCCTCTCTTACGATGTCCTCGCCTGGCAGCGCGTGCTGCACACCCCCTGACGCCATCGCCCGCAGCAACCGCCGGTCGTCGTCCGACAGATGCACGAACCATTCGAATTTCTTGATCAATGGAGTAATCATTGCACCTCACCAATCCTATGTCTCGACCGACCGGACGGGAAGTTTGTTCACATTTGTTACATTGGCTGGGTCATGTGCCTAAAATCTGAAGATTCTTGAAGGGCGTGCTGTTGTTTTAACATTCGTGATTCTGCACGACCGAAGTCCTAAGTACCATGTCAAATCCATCAGCAGGAGTCCAAGCATGAACGCGACATCCACGGAGTTCCTGCTGAGGAGGTTGCAGCAGGAGAAAATAAGAATCGCCCTGGCAACCTGCGATCGCGCCCGGGAACTCCATCGAATTCTGGCAGCCCGATATGCGTGCATGGCACTCGCCGAGGTCCGCGACTCCGCCGCAGCTTCACGCCGCAGAACAACGCCTGTCGCCAACTGATCTCATTCGGGATGGGTCTGGCGAGCAGCTTCGCAACCAAAAGCAGATGCGCAAAGCCTAGCGACCAGCAAGCCTTGCAGCATTTCCAAAACGCGACCTTTCCGGAACACTGAACCATAACACAATATAGGTGACGGGACCATCGCCTGGGCCGTCATGACGAAAATATAAGATAAACGGAGTAGCAAGCACGACATGCGGGGAGACAGGATGCGTGCATCCATCCTCACGAAAGAAGAAGGTCCGGAATGGATGCAACTCCCAAGCGTGCGCGCCTTGAAGGAGGAAATATCCCCCTCGTCAGCAGCGCCGTGTCAGAACCACGCCCTACCTGAGTTACAGCGCGCTCACCGCCGGAGACGTTGACCCCCTGCGCCGGACCGGCGGCGTACTACCGCCTGTGGAGCCGGGTCTGCGCGGCGGCAAGCCTGCGCATCATCTTGAGGTCCCGGTCGGTCAGCTTCATCGCCGTGTCCACCCAGCCGTCGACGATATCCCGCAGCTCGGCAAGGTCGATCGGATTGACCCGGCGCCCCGCGCGATAGACGCCGAGCTGACCGGCATGGCGATCCCGGTTGGCGGCGATGTATTGGCGCGTGACCTCTTCACCTTGACCGCAATCCGCAAGCACCGTGATGATGCCCATCTCCTGCATCTCCTCGGCAGAATAGACCTTGCCGGAAAGGATCATTCGCTCGGCGACCGCGTGACCGAGCCGCCGCGCGAGAATCGAATAGGCCCCCATGCCCGGAAACAGGCCGAACAGAACCTCAGGCAGACCAAAACGCGCCTGCCGCTCGGCAATGATGACGTCGAAGCACAGCAATGCTTCAAACCCCCCGCCCAGCGCGTCGCCCTGGGCAAGGCCGATATTGATGACCGGCATGTCGTTGCAGTGCCAGACCCGGTCCACGATATCGACGCACAGATGGCTGTACTGACGCAGGGTTTCCCGGTCCTGATTTTCGATGCACCGGGCGAACATCTCCAGATCTCCGCCCAGATTGAAAACACCCGGAAAGCGGGATCCCAGCACCATATATTGCAAGGCGTCCGGCTCATTTTCGAAAGCGCGGCGCGTCTCCATCTGCCACGCCATCGTGTCGCGCAGCAAGCCGAGGTTGTAGTTGGGACGGTCAACAGGGGTTGTGAACGCCCAAAGGGTGGCGAGATCGGGATCCCACTGCACATCGATCTGCCCGAGGTCGAAGAGTTTCGATCGGCCCGGCAGCGCAAGACCGGCGGCATCACCGGCCTGCCAGGCCACTCCCCGCGTTTCCGTGAACGCGGGATCGGTCACCGGAGCTCCCCCATCGGTCGGTATCGGATCCGGCGAAACGCCGACGGACACGTCCCAGTCCTCCCGGGCGGGGGCTGGCGGTCCCATACGTACGTTATCCATCACTTAACCCCTTGCTCGTCCGAGTTCGCTATGACGCATGTCATGGGAACATGGCAGAGCGGCGTCGTACAACGAGGGTTAATACCGAAATGGCTTTTATTAACTATTTTTAATGATCCATGTGTCCTGTTTACAACAAGAAATCACCGATTTGTTAACTCTTTGTTGCAGAATCACAACACACGTCGCGCAGCACATTGTGCCGAGACTGACGCAAACTTTTTGCTAACCCTCCCTCCTTAAACCTGACGTCCATGATTCGGCGTCGTCGCGATAAGAACCCGGTAACACTCGTCCTTCAGGCGGACGACGGCATGAGCTGGCCGCTGCGCCTGTCCACCGACTGCGTCCAGTTCATCGGGCGCTATCCCCGGGTCCAGAATTTCGGTCCGACCTCCGGACTGCTGCATTTTCTGCCAGGTCACATTGCTTGACCGCCTGTTGAGCCAAAGACAACGCATGGGCTGACAACGCCCCGAAAAACACCTATCAGCCCGCCGATGACGCAAGGCCGACCCCGTTTTTCCTTCTCGATATCCGCTACCGACGGCAAAGCCCGCGCAGGCGTGCTTGCCATGCGGCGCGGCGATATCCGGACCCCGGCTTTCATGCCGGTTGGCACCGCCGCGACCGTTAAGGCGATGCGCCCCGAAGAGGTTCGTGCGGCCGGCGCCGACATCATCCTCGGCAACACCTATCACCTCATGCTGCGGCCGGGCGCCGAGCGGATGGCGAAGCTTGGCGGGCTGCACCGATTCATGGGCTGGGATCGGCCTATCCTGACCGACAGCGGCGGGTATCAGGTCATGAGCCTGGCCGCACTCACGAAGACGACCGAGCAGGGCGTCGCCTTTTCGAGCCATATCGACGGGTCAAAGCATCTTCTGACGCCGGAACGTTCAATGGAGATTCAACGCCTGCTGGGCAGCGACATCGTCATGGCGTTCGACGAATGTACGGCGAACGGCGTGACGCGCGACGCCGCGGCGCTGTCGATGGAACGGTCGATGCGCTGGGCGCGGCGGTCTCGCGACGCGTTTGACGCTGGCCATGAACACGCCGGACGCGCGGCCCTGTTCGGCATCCAGCAGGGCGCGCTGGATCCTCAATTGCGCGCAGCCTCTGCCGAAAAACTGATCGAAATCGGTTTTGACGGCTACGCGGTCGGCGGACTTGCGGTGGGCGAAGGCCAGCAGGCAATGTTCGAATGCCTGGACTATGCACCCGCACAGCTCCCCATCGACAGGCCGCGCTATCTTATGGGTGTCGGAAAGCCGGACGACATTGTCGGTGCGGTTGAGCGGGGGATCGACAGGTTCGATTGCGTGCTCCC
>DASULD010000001.1:0-4040 GCA_036278355.1 Sphingobium sp. | reverse complement strand
CTATGTTCGAATTCGCGCAGATCATAGGCGAACGAGAATTTGATCGTAACCTGCTTCCACGTGGCGAGCGAAGGCACGATCGGATCGGGCGAGGTGCAGAAACCCAGCGAAACGACTGTTCCACCAGGAGCGACCAGTTCGACTGCTTTCTGCATCATCCCCACCGCGCCAACGCATTCCAGTACGATGTCAGGCATACCGCCAAGCGCAGCGGAGACACGCTCCATTTCACCCTCGCCCAAGGCCTCGAAACTGGTGGCCCCCATCTGGATCGCCAGATCGGCGCGCCGGGCCGAACGGGAAATGGCCACGATCTTTCCCGCGCCCAGCAGGCGCGCCCAGTAGATGACGGCAAGGCCGATCGATCCGGCACCCAGCACCGCGACCTTCGCGCCGGGCTGCATCTGCGCGAGCCGTACGCCCCGCAGGCCGACAGCCAAAGGTTCGATCAGCGCGCCATCGGCCGGCGTCAAGGTTTCGGGCAACAGCACCGAACTCGCGGCGGCAATCCGCATATATTCGCCAAAGCCGCCCACAAGGCCCTGCATCTGCGCACAGGCCATCGGATAGCCGGCCACGCAGGGCGGGCAACGGCCGCAACCGGCGACCGGCATCGCGGTGACGAACTGCCCGACCTTCAGCTTTTCAGCCCCTTTGCCCAGCGCGACGACCTCGCCGCAAAATTCATGGCCGATGACGCTGTTGACGGGGAAATCATTGCCCTGGCCCGATGTCATGCTCAGATCCGTGCCGCAGACGCCGCAACGCGTCACCCTGATGACCGCCTCGCCCTCGCGGGGTTCGGGATCCGCCACGGTTTCGACGACCAACGGCGTACCAGCGCCCTTGAATATCGCTGCCCGCATCGCTCTCTCCCAATGTTTGTGCCAAGGGATTATAGATACTTGTTGGTACCTAAATTAACAAGCTGTTCGCTTTGAAAAGTCGGCCTTCGGCCGAACCTGCCCACAGGAGCAAGGCCGGCGCAAGAGCGCGCCAGAGGGATCGCAGACATGATGCCGGACGCCGATCAATAGCATCGACGCTTTCCGATGGCGTCAGTCTGGCTTTACGCCTTAAAATGCATGGACGGCGCGTTTCCGGCGCCGGTCATTCGTTCAAGGCCTGAGAAAATCCCATGGTCCACGTTACCTTCATCACCCCGTCCGGTGTCGCCACTACGCTGGACGGCGATGTCGGCCAGTCGGTCATGGACATCGGCAAACGTGCGGGCATTGAAAATATCATTGGCGAATGCGGTGGCAGCGCGGCCTGCGCGACCTGCCATGTTCACGTCGATGCGGCATGGATCGCTTTGGTGGGACCGCCGTCATCGGACGAATGGGACATGCTCGATTTCGCTCATGGAAAGCGGGAGGATTCCCGGCTTTCCTGCCAGATCCGTCTGCGGCCGGCACTGGACGGCCTGATCGTGCACACGCCCGAACGGCAGGGGTGAAGCATGTGCCCGGTCCGCCACTAAATCAGCGTGTATAACGAACGATCGCTCTTATCATTTTGTAGTGGTGCGCGGCACGGCGCCGAAAAAGGCCTTGCCTCCCTCGTCCAGGCGGATGAATTCGGACCAGATTCCCAGATCGCGGCGTGTATCGGCATAACTATAGTCGAGCGCCCCCGCCATCGATCCGGCCATGGGCACATCATACCCCATGCCCCGAAGTCGACCCAGCATAGCCTGATGATCGTCGATCAAATATCCGAAATGATGCAGCCGTATCGGTCCCACAGCAGCAGGCAGATGATCGTCATAGATTGTCTTCTGCATGGGATCGGGTTCGATGATCTCCGTCATCACATCGTCGATCCATGCAAGCGCAATGCGTCGCGTGCGCGCCGGCTGGCCGTCAATTGCAGGAGGGTCGTTCACCATGAACTCGACCGCGCCGAAATTGCTGCAGAACGCCGCGATGGCCGCCTCCACGTCGCGGGTCACATAGCCGAACTGGAAGAAACCCCTGAAGAAATTCTGCACCAATGCCGCCTCACCTGATGTCCTCATCTTGCTTAAAGGTACGCATAAGAACCTATATTGGCAAGCAGCCGCCAAATGGCGGCTAGATCCGCTCAACCGCAAGAGCAAGGCCAATCCCGACGCCAACGCATAGCGTCGCAAGTCCGCGCCTGCCCCCGCTTCGCTCCAACTGATGCACCAGCGTCAAAACAAGCCGCGTGCCCGACATGCCCAGCGGATGACCGAGCGCTATAGCGCCGCCATTGGGATTGACGTGCGGCGCATCGTCCGGAAGCCCGAGGCTGCGCAGCACGGCGAGGGACTGGCTGGCAAATGCCTCGTTCAACTCGATGGCGTCAAAATCATCGATCGAGAGGCAAAGGCGTTGCAGCAGCTTGTTCACCGCCGGCACTGGCCCCATACCCATGATGCGCGGCTCGACGCCCGCGGAGGCAAGGCCCAGTATGCGGGCGCGCGGTGTCAAGCCATGGGCCCGCGCTGCGTCTTCGCTGGCGATGATCAGTGCGGCCGCGCCATCGTTGATTCCTGACGCATTGCCTGCTGTCACGGTGCCATCGGGACCAAATAGCGGCTTTAAGGCTGCCAGTCCCTCAAGCGTAGTGTCAGCACGGGGATGCTCATCCGTACTGATCTCCAGCGTCTCGCCGCGCTTGCGGGTCGGCACCGACACCGGGACGATTTCCTCGGCATGGAAACCCGACTGTTGTGCAGCGGCGGCGCGTCGCTGGCTTCGCAAAGCGAAGGCATCTTGATCGGCACGGCTGATGCCAAAATCCTGCGCCACATTTTCTCCGGTGCGCGGCATCGTTTCCGTGCCGTATAGCGCATCGAGAGCCGGATTGATGAAGCGCCAGCCCATGGTCGTGTCTTCCAGCTTCTGGCCACGGGCAAAAGGGGCATCGGGCTTGCCCATGACGAAGGGCGCGCGAGTCATGCTTTCAATCCCTGCAGCGAAAGCCAACTCCATCTCGCCCAAACGTACGGCTCGGGCAGCCTGCCCGACCGCCTCCAGCCCAGATGCGCAGAGCCGGTTCAGCGTCACCCCCGGCACGGACGGCGGCAGGCCCGCCAGCAGCAGGCTCATCCGCGCAACATTCCGGTTGTCCTCGCCAGACTGATTGGCGCAACCGGCAAAGACTTCCTCGACGGCAGCCGGATCGAGGCCGGGATTGCGGGCAAGCAGCGCTTTGAGCGGCAGCGCCCCCAAATCGTCCGCACGGATGCTGGCGAGGCCGCCGCCATAGCGGCCGATCGGCGTGCGAACGGCGTCGCAGATGAAGGCGTCGGTCATGGTCGAAAATCTCCTCGAAAGAACTAGGCGACAACGGGCAGAGGCAGGCCGGTGGTGCGCCACGCGTTGTCCAGGTTGAAACCTCGAGCCAGATCGACGACCGATGCGCCGCCCGGGCTGGCATCGAACGCGCCATGGTCGGCATAGACGCGAAAAATGCCACCAATGCCAGTCAGCGGATAGGTGCAGCGCTCCACCAGCTTGCTCTCCCCCGACCCGGTGAACAGTCCATCACGGAACTCTCCTGTGCCTCTGACTGGTTGTCCCAGCGGTTCCCAACGAAATACATTCGAGTCAACCGGTAAACGGGACATCGTACCGGTCGTGGTTGGATGGATTACATATGTAGTGGATAGGGGCGCCTGATGATCCGGATTTCATGTGTCGGTTGCCAGCGGACTGGCAGTGATACGCTGCATTGCCGGGCAGGAGAAGCCGATGACGATCGCCTAGGCGGGCGCCGCCCAACCAGGCTGAGCAGTTCACTCGCGAAGGCGTGCCGTTGAGCGTCTCCACGCTTGTCGAATTGTGGCCATGCCTCTTGCGAAGCGCGAAGATTTAGATCCGGACGATCAGTGTTCCGGCATTGCGCCCGTTGAAAATGTCGAGGAAGGCGTCGGGTATGCGCTCGAACCCATCCCGCACGTCATAACGATTGCGCAGCCGCGCTTCAGCTACCCATTGCCGTATCGATGCGATCGCGGCCGGATAATCGTCAGCATAGTCTCCAATGACAAAGCCCTGCATCCGGATCCG